>JAGMCF010000077.1 GCA_023129415.1 Candidatus Cloacimonadota bacterium | reverse complement strand
ATCAATTTACGAAGCTATGTTCTTAATATGAATTAGTTTGTTTTTAATAAATTGCTTTTTTTAGAAGAATCCGGTAAATAATGAGTAAAATTTTAATCATTGGCTCAAGTGGTGCGGGGAAATCTACATTTGCAAAGAAATTTGGAGAATTGCTCAATATTGAAGTCGTGCATCTTGATTCTTATTATTGGAAACCGAATTGGATTAATACACCGAGAGAAGAATGGAAAGAGAAATTGAAAGTTTTACTCCAAAAAAATTGCTGGATAATGGATGGCAATTACGCAAGTTCATTGGATTTGCGATTGAAACATGCAGATACTGTTATCTTTATTAACTCAAATCGGTTTAAATGTTTATGGAGATGCTTTAAAAGATTCATTAAATATAGAGGACGAATAAGACCAGATTTAGCCAGGGGATGCTATGAAAAGTTCGATTGGGAATTTTTTAAATGGATATGGAATTATCCCAAAGATATTAAACCCCAAATTTTAGAAATGCTAAAGAATGTATCAAAGGAAAAGAAAATTATCATACTAAATTGCAATAGAGAAGTAAATGATTTTTTTAAGATACAATGCAGAGGTATAATTAATTAACCCTTTAATAAGCGAAAGGAAAATAATTATAGATAAAATCAATGTTGATGCTTTATTTATCGGACTAATGTCAGAAAATCATATTCAAAGGTGAGGACCAAACACATTTCCGAGTTATCAAACAGGGAGCTGATTGGAATTTTAGTGAGATTTAAACTATAAACTGATTGATTTTCAGAGATAGATATAAAATAATGGTTGGATTGATTCTAGATAACTGAAAGTAATGAAGTTAAATAAATTATTGTTTTTATTGACACAAAAAAAACTATACTTAAAACTAGCAACAGTTGGAAGTCGTTCTAATCGTGATTAAGAAACCTTTCTGAAACCGGTTTTGAATGTTCCAATCCGTCAGCTGACGGAATTATTATAAAGGAGGTTTCTTGCTAATGGCAAAAACTGAAACAGGTACTGTCAAGTGGTTCAATGCTAAAAAAGGTTTTGGCTTCATTGAACGCGACAATGGAGAAGATGTTTTTGTTCACTTTTCTTCAATAAAAGGCGATGAATATCGCACTTTAGATGAGGGACAAAAAGTAAGTTTCACTATTGTTCAAGGGAACAAAGGTCCCCAAGCACAAGATGTTGTAAAATTATAGCTTGAACAGATACAGTGTACTAAAAAAGCGATGTGCATTCATTTGTGCATCGCTTTTTTTTGACTACAGATTCAATATATTAAAAAGAGATCAAAAAAACTTCGGAAACAATATCAACAATATCTGCAAAACAATATTAGAATATATACCAGCTACTATATCATCAGCAATTACTCCCCAACCATGTGGTAATTTTTGGATTTGGTATATTGGTGGTGGTTTTGCAATATCAAATACTCTAAAAAGTATAAAGGCATAAATTGCTATCATCAGAGAATGGGGTAGAAAGAGGATTGCAACACAGTAACCAAGCACTTCATCAATTACAATTTTACGGCTGTCCTTTCCCAAATCTTTTTCAGCATTTTTTATAATTGGAACGAAAATAAGACTAACTAATATTATAATAAATAATAGGATTAAATATCCTATTTGTGTAAGTTCGGGAAGGAAAAAGTAATAGAAGACTGCTATAACTGCGCTTGTAAGTGTTCCAGAAGCTATAGGAAAATAGCCTAAGAAAAACACAGAGACCAGAAGATTTCTTATGAATTTACTCATTTTTTTACCACGATCCCCAATTAAGCCCGTTTCTGACGAGCTCAGGAATTGGGGACACTATCCCCGTGTCCGCGTGGACACAAAGGATTTTTTACTAAATATTTATAATGAAATAATAAATTATAATCATCAGCTAATTTAATTGCATAGGAATATCCTTTTTGTGTATACACAAATTTATAAATCATAATAATATAACATTGAATACATATGGAGAAACAGGATAAACCTGTTTCTACCCACCGTAGATGGGTAGATTTGGGTTTACCCCAAATCATAACTTGTTATATTAAGAGACTTTGCATTTCCGACACAGTAACATGATTTTAAAGTTTACAGGCAATTGAATGATTAAAAATATTTCACAAAACCCAATTTCTTATTTGTGGTAATTCATGGCTTAATTGTCTTCAACTCTTTCTATATCAGCCCCAAGTTGAGTAAGTTTATTTTCAAGTCTTTCATATCCTCTATCCAAATGGTATACACGAGAAATTTCAGTTTTACCTTCCGAGGCTAATGCAGCAATAACCAGAGCAGCAGTTGCTCTAATATCAGAAGCCATTAAAGGTGCTCCAGTAAGTTTGTTCCCACCATGTATAACAATTCTATTTTTGTCTAATTTTATATCAGCACCCAATCTTTGCAATTCACTAATATACATAAATCTATCTGAAAATATATTTTCATCGATAATGCTTATACCTTTAACTGTAGACAGCAGTGCTGCAAATGGTGCTTGTAAGTCAGTTGGAAAAGCTGGGTAAGGATTTGTGGAGATTTCAATTGGATTTTTAGCTTTACCTGAGATTTTGATCGAATCATTTTCAGTTTCAAGTGAAAATCCGATTTCTTTTAGCTTTTCCAGCACAATACCTAAATCCATAGGACAGCAGTTTTTCACATTAATATTACCTTTAGTAATTGCTCCAGCAAGTAGTAATGTTCCAGTTTCAATTCGGTCCGGAATGAGAGTAACATCAGCAGGATGTAAATCCTTAACCCCATTTATTGTCAGGCAATCTGTTCCGAGACCTTCAATTTCAGCTCCCATTTTATTTAAAAAGTTTGCAAGAGCATTTATTTCTGGCTCACATGAAGTATTTCTTAGAATTGTTGTTCCTTCAGCCAATACAGAAGCCATAATAATATTGGCAGTTGCGCCTACACTTCTCTTTTCAAAAATTATCTCACTCCCTTGAAATTTTTTTGTTCTTGCATTGATGTATCCATGCTCAATTTCAATGTTTGCACCCAATTTTTGTAATCCTTCTAAATGCAGATTGATAGGTCTGGCTCCTAAGGCACATCCACCTGGGAAAGAGACTTTGGCTTTTCCAAATTTAGCAAGGAGTGGTCCTAATACATATATAGAAGCTCGCATAGTTTTTACCAAATCATAGGGTGCTTCATAATACGAACAATTCTCTGTATTGATTTTTAGTTCATGATTTTCAAATTCTACTTTTGCTCCAAGAATTCGAAGTAATTTTGCCATTGTTCTGATATCAATTATATCAGGCACATTTTTCAAAATGTAATGACCCTCTGCAAGCAGCGATGCAGCCATAATTGGCAATCCGGCATTTTTTGAACCACTAACAGAAATGATACCTTTAAGTTTTTTTTCTCCGCGAACTATAAATTTATCCATAATTTTTAAATCACTTCCTGCTTTTTATTTATCTTTTCTATAATAAGAACCCGATATAAATCATTATAATCTTTTATTATGTCAATTAATTTATAATCGAAATGATGAATGATTTTTTCCATATCATCTTTTTGATTAGCTCCAATTTCGAAGAAAATCTTTCCATTTTTATTTAGAAAATTTTCTGCATTTTGTAAAATTTTTTTATAATATGTAAGACCTTTTTCGTCACCAAACAAAGCTAATTTTGGCTCAAAATCTTTAACTTCTTTTTGAAGATCTTCAAATTCTTTATCAGAAATATAGGGTGGATTTGATGTAATAATGTCAATCCGCCATTTGGTGGACACATTCTCAAATAAGTTTGATTTTATTGGTTTAATATTTTTTATATTATGCAATTCAATATTTTTTTTTGCATTTTCTAATCCAATTTCTGAAATATCAGTTGCTAAAAAATGCATATTAACTTCTTTATTTTCAAAGTATTTATTAATAGAGATTGGAATAATACCCGTGCCTGTACCGATGTCTAAAATATTCCATTGATCATTATTTGATTGTTTGATGTAGGAGATAACTGCATCAACTAAAATTTCAGTTTCTGGTCTGGGAATCATAACTCCTTCATCAACGAGAAATTTATATCCATAAAATTCTGTTTCACCAAGTAGATATTGAATAGGATAATGAGTAGCTCGCTTTTTAACTAAATTTCTTATTTCTTTTCTCTTGATAAGATTTAATGGTTTATCATATTTAAGATACAATTCCATTCGCGAACAATTTAGAACTTTTGCAATTATCATTTCAGCATTTAATTGGGCTGATTGAATATCGTTCTTTTTGAAATATTCAGAAGTCCATAAAAGGACATCTTTTATTGTCCAAACTTTTTTGGCATTCATATTTTTTATATAAACTTATTTGTAGTGATTGATATTTATTTGAAATTATTGTCAAAATATTAGTAAAATTTTTAGTTATAAAAAAAGAGCGGAATGTTCATTTCCGCTCTTATTTTAAAGATATTTAATAGTTTATCTAAGCAAAATCATCTTTTTTGTAATACTATTTTCTCCATCAGAAAGCATATAGAGGTATATGCCAGTGGGTACAGATTCTCCATTTTCATCTTTACCATCCCATTCAACTTCATTAATTAAGAATTTAGAATTAGGAATTATGAATTGCTTCACAAGTTGCCCTTTTATGTTATAAATCCTTATATTTGATAATTCGTGTAAATCTGTGGCTGAAAACGAAATTGTGGTTGAGCCAGTAAAAGGATTAGGAAAGTTTATCAATTGATACCCATATTTTTCAGCAATCTCTGGTAGATTATCAATACTTACCAAGTTTATATCCAGTATTGTAGCTAATTCAATCGGGTCAATTTCTCCTGTATTTTCAGTCCCGTTATATGCAAAGCGTCCATGAGCCATATAGTGCAGACCAATAATAGAAAAACTCATTGAAGTCCCATTCATCGGATTAATAATATCAACTGTGCCCATATTTAAATTTTGTCCACAGATATCGCAGGATTCAAATCCCCAAACTTCGCCGTATAGGAGATACACCTTGTCATCTGGCGGGGTTCCGCCAGCTTCAACTACTGGCAAATCACTGATATGCTCGATTATTGCTTCTGTCATCTCCTGTCCATCATCTATACCCAAATTATGAGTATAGGGATTTTCAGGATCAGTCTCAAAATATAATTCAGAAGGGTTATTTAATCCATCATTATCATTGTCATTCAAAGTAATAATAGAAAGATGTTCTATATCAAATGGAGCCAAGACTTCTTTCAAAAGTTCAATATCAACTCTTGATGTGTCTTCTTCTATTATAAAAGAGAAACTACCGTGGTTCATAAAATGCATTGCCATATAAGGAATATCTATTTCGAGGTTACGAAGTGGATTATGCACAGTAACTGTACCCATATTTGCTGTTTCTCCACAAATTGGGCAATTGTAAAATCCATAAGTGTAATTATCAACAGCATAACAGGTTGTGTCTGATTGTTCTCTTGGTAGATTGTCAATAATTGTTTTATATGCTTTTGCTATTGAGTCTGCAGAAGGTATGAATGAATATAAGCATTGAGTTCCTAATAGAATATCCTCTTTGTAGCTAAGATAATTTAGATCCGGGTCATCCGGAACTGTTAACCAATGGTCATCAGCAAGAAGAGGTGTTCCCAATGCTAATAAGAATGCAGCAGCATAAGGAAGAGCTTTTTTACCAAAACCTGCCATGTGGTGCGGAAAAAGTCTTACATCTGATTCAGAAAATAATTGCTGGCATTCATTATGAATTTTTTGATAGTAAGGAATAAGAGAAGGAGTTATCCTGCAATCAGGGCAAACCCAATGGAAAAGGATTTCTTGTTCTTTTCCAATATATGGATTTTTGGTGTATCCATTTTCAATGAAATTTTTTACACAACATGATGGGTATCCAAAAAGGAAACCTTCTTTTTTTCTGTCAGATTTTTGAGTAACTATTGGTTGGTTGTAAAAGTTTTTCAGATAGATATCTAAGTATCTGGATTTAGTGCTAAATATGGTTTCATATGAATATTTTCCGTTTAGAAGTTTTCGCTGAACCGTTTCTAATTTTAATCCTTGTTTTTTCAGTATTCCAACTTTTTGTGAAGAGATTCTTTTTTCCCAGCGGCTTAAAGGCTTTATTTGCTGTTTTGTAAGCATAGTCAGATAAGCCAACTGAAAGTCTAATTTTGTTATTGGATTTTTCATACTACCTCCAATATTTCACTCAGGAGAAATAAATCCTCATGAGTTGATTTTAATATTTCATTTGTGGAAAGAGAGTCTTCACTTCCCAAATTATCTCAAGACCAAACATTTCTTGATATCTATAACTTTATCACCCACTTTTAGCCGATAGAAGTAAATTCCTGATTGGACTGATTTTCCACTTTCATCTTTTCCATTCCAAATTATTTTCTTTATTGGTGAGTTTTCATTTGTATCTGGGTGAAATGTTCTTACTAATTGACCTTTAATATTGTATATTTTCAATTCAGCCTTGTCGGTATTTTTGGGGATTGTGAATGATATAATGGTCGAATTTATGACAGGATTTGGATAGTTCTGATTTAAACTGGGCTCATAAATTAATTGAGTATTATCTGCTGAGACAACAGGTATTTCATAACTACTATTTGGGTCACCAATCATAATATCATCGATATACCAGCCGTAATGGTCACACACATATTGATCAGAAGCAAAATGTAATCTCAGGATAACATCCTCCCCAGCATAACTGCTGATATCGAATTCTACTGGTTCCCAATCATAATTCGTTTCACCAAATCCATCTTGACCAAGAGCAACGACATATCCATCATAACCATCTACAGGAGTAATTAGTGTGAATGTTGAACCACCATCAGTTGAAATTGTTACATTTCCTCCATCATATAGTGTTCCTGAACCTGCTTGTTCATAATCATAATAATGAAAGAGACTAAAAATACCTGAAGCTGGCACAGTTATTTCTGGTGAATCCAGATACCAATCTGCATAATTTACATAATAACCACTTAGGTTTGTAGCCCAGCATTTTATTCCAGAATATGCTTGAATTGTACTACCAATAGGTTCTCCCCATTGCCATGCGCCAGTTGACGGAGTACTAGTAAGACCACCATCATCATCTTCAAAATTGCTGAATAAAGCTGCAACTCCTAAATGATAATCAATAATGGCATTGCCCATTATATTAATTGCTCCTCTATATGGGACATATCCGGGAGCACTGACATAAATATTATAGGTGTAATGGGGTAAAGATACACTATATCTTCCAGATACTCCAGCATCAACAACTGCATATTCTTCACCATTGTCCGAACGGTAATAAATTAGAGTGACATTGCTTATACCACCTGTATCATCAAAAATTCTTCCTCTAACCAAACCACTTTCTACAGGGTCAAGAACAATATTATAAGTATTTACACCATAATCAAGGAAGTAATCGAATTCTTCATAAGGATTATACCCCCATTTATTAACATAAATATCATAATAATCTACAGGATATTCATCAGTAATTTCATAAATACCATTAGCATTAGTTATAGCACTGAATATGGGGTCATCATATATTGGGTCAGCACCTTGTTCATAAAATCTAACCTCAGCATTTGAGACAACATTTCCATTTTCACTTTCTGTTACTATTCCTGAAATAGTTCCATAAACTACTACAACAGGGAATTCCTCTTGATATAAGTTATATCCGGACTTAGAAATGATAGCAATTATTGGATTGATTGTGCAAGGTGTAACTTCATAACTACTTTCTGAAGTGCTGAAGAATCCGCTATCATCAAAATTTATCCAGAGTGTAGTTGTATCATTTTCTACAAAAGCCTCAACAGTTCCAGGTAGATTGAGAGCAAATGTATCTTCCAAACCAATGTAAGTAGTAACTATAATGTCTGGATTTGTCAGATCTTCTGCTATCACTATTATTTCTTCCTGGAAAGTATAATAATTGTTTTCTGGTCGTTTTCCATAGATTTGAATACTTGGACCAAAAGGATAATCTACTGTTAAATTTGCAATTCCATTATCATCTGTAATGACTGTTTCAGAAGCATAACCAAGACCCTCTGCCCAGACATTTACACCAACTTCTGGTGATAAACTGTCTGGTGATAATACTTCAATGTTAATTATTGAAGGCACATTGGCAAATATTGAATCAGGAAAAATATTCACAACACAGGATATAACTGTGATGTCACCAACATATTTATAGAAATTATGTGCAACTATTGAAATCTGGATAATTCCTGCTTCTTGGGGAATGTTGTCAAAAATGACAGTTGCTTCTCCCAAGAAATTTGTCATACCATAACCATAAATAGTATCGTCATCATAAACTGTAATTCTTGAATAAGCAGGAGCAATAACATCAATTTCTGGTGTGCCAGCCATTATTGTTTGAGGATATGTAGGAGATAGATTTGTAGGTTCTTCAGTCCAGAGGTCAAGAGAAGGATCGCCGAAAACAGTTAGTTCATAACAGCACCATCTTATGACCTGCTCTGCTTCAATAAAGGGAATAGCATGTTCTTTTGAAACCTGATTAGCTCCTCCTATTGAATATACACCATCATCAAAGAAAGCATCAATCCATTCTCTATTAAATATTTGAGAAGGTCCATCAGTTCCACCTGGTTCACCCCAGCCATAACGAGAATTGGCTATAAAGGTTGAAGCGGCTGTGGGGATAGTTGAGATCTTCTCTGAAAAGCAATCATAGCTCTCATAATTTAAATAAGCATTTCTATTATCAAATGAACCGGCATAACAACCCTGAGTATAGCCATTAAAAAAGTTATGATCAATTCCATTATTAGTAATATTGTAAGTGGTTAAATCAGAATTGTAAATTGTCATACAATAGCTTACACCACAATGTCCAAGATGGCAAAGAATATTTGGACCTAGATTGAGTTCAGTAAACAAATCATACGCAGTCCAATCACCTTCCATTTCATACAATGTGGATATATCCCAGTCAGCAGGAACACCAACAGTTGTGTAGCCATTGCTACTGCAGCCACTAATTAACTCATTCATATATGTTCCACCCCAAGTGTAAGTTGGGTATTGCGGTGGGGCCCAGAGAAGCTCTCCGACCAATAAAGTGGACTTAACCTCATCAGCCACAGGTGTTTCTGAATAGAGCATCATTTTATTGATGGCATTTGAAATTTCTGTAGAGTTATTCATACAAATCCTTCCGATATAGAATTCTGCCAAGAGGTCTGCTTCATCTGGTTCACCCCATCTGTCGTCATTATCATTATTCCAATCAGGACCTGAACCTGGAGCCAAAGTTCTATCTAAACAGGCATAATACATATCAGCAGGAATATCATAGTCCTCCATTCCATAACCTGGATCAGCAAAAAGTCCACGATGTGGAATAATATTCTCAGAAGGATTATTAGGCGCAGAGTCACCTCCAAGAAGAACAAATTGAATAGGACCTTGTGAATACTGATCAATGAAATAATTTCTGAGTTTATCCTGATTATCGAATCCTGTGTAGTTAGAATAAATATCACTAATTAGTTCGATTTTTGTTCTAAATCCACGAAGGGCATGAAAATCTACTAATGGTTGGAAGTCATCAACATAATCTGCAGAAGTAACAATAATATAATCATAAGCATCATCATCTCTTGTTTGAATGATTATATAATCATCCATCTCTTCAGGATTATCTACTATTTTTTGTAATCTCTTTTCTAATGGTAAATTTTTGAATAAGAATCGATTAGACATTTCAGCAGCCTCATCATATTCAGTTTCTACTAAAACGGCTATTTCTTTATAGTATGACAATTCGCAAGTTGCAGGAATATATTTAATTGGGGTTAGAGCCAGAAATCCGAGAGAATATCCAGCAAGATAATGTGTGCTGTAATTAGTATATTGACATGATGGAAATTGGGTTTCGCTTTGATAGATATCAGGATTAGGTTCTGTGAATTTCGCACCTTCAATTTTTGATAGAGGAACTTGCTGTTGTTTTGGATAAAGAATATAACTTCCTAAGTTTACTTCGTCTTTCAGTGCAAGGGACACACTTACAATACTTTCATTTTGAGGAAGTAATAATCTGATTCCAATATAAGGAATTGCAGGGTCACCAGGAGTTCCCAATGTTACTCCATCTTCTATATGAACTTTTGAATAATCTCCTTCAGATATCAAAACAGGCTCATCAAAGTAATATGTTTTAGAAATGGTACTTGCAAAACAAGTCATTGCTCCTATAAGAAGCAATATTGTTGCAATCTTAATCGTTTTCATTTTAACTCCTTTTTGTTTTTTTATTTACCTTAATACAAGCATTTTCTTTATAGAAGTTTTTTTGTCAGTAGAGAGTTTATAGAAGTATACACCGTTGGAAACAGGTTTACCATTGGCATCCTTTCCATCCCAGACAATTGAAGATTGATTATTGCCTGCCCCGTAAGGAGCTTGCGACTGTTCGGGGAATATTGAATATTGTCTAATCTTCTGCCCTTTGAGATTATAAATAATTAACTCCGTGTTCTCCGTGTCCTCTGCGGTGAGATTAAATGAAATTGTTGTTTTAGGGTTGAAGGGATTGGGGTAGTTCTGGCTTAAGCCAAATCTGCCAGGAATTGAAGTTTCATATTCGTCAATACTGGTAGCACCAATTACAAAAGATGTATCTGTTTCGTCGAAACCAACAAGTGTGCTGTCCAAAGAATAACCGGTAACCTTAAGCCAGCAAACTGTTCCTTCTTCAATTCCGGAAATATCCCAATAATACAGGGTATCTATCAAACCTTGTGCAATTGGCTCATAAGTTATACAATTATCCGTACTCAATTCCAAATCGAATAAGACAGGTCTGCCATCATCAGGATTTGATAATTGCCAGATCACCGGGTCCGAGCCATCCCATATTTCATTACCATTGGGAGCAATAAGTTGAATATCAGGATTCTCATAAGAATGCAGAAGTTCTGCAAAACCTTTTCCTGTAACCATTATGCTGTCAACCATTCCTTGAACGGTTGTACTTCCTTCGTAAAACCTAAAAGGTAATAATACTTCATTATTTTGGTTTTGAGTAGTAATAGTAAGATCTATATTATTCAATGTGATGCACCATTGCTGTGAGTAACACATAACACTATCCGGCATAAATGAATATTGAACACGGGTTATTTCGAAATCTGATGTAGCAGTATAAGTTGAATCATTAATGTAAATACTACAAAGTTTATAAGTTAATGTATCAGGTATTTGATTTTGGGCATCAAAAATATTATAAATATTCAAATCCATTCCATTTGAGAGTTGAACACAAAACCATTCGTAATCTTCATTCTCGCTCGGATCAAATTCACCATATTGCCTGTCTAACCATGCAGTTCCGGTTACTGGCTCTGTAATATCATTAAGAGTGAGAATTCCAGATACATCAAGCATTGTTTGAGAATAGTAATATGTATAACTTGAAGCACCCTGGTAAAGAAAACCTGTTCCGCCAACCATAAGAGGTCTTTTCACAGTATTATAATATAAATCAATTGCTCCGTTTTCAGATGTTGCAGATAGGTGATACTCAAAAGGGATTAAATTTTCTAATGAGTCTTCAAGAGTAACCCATTCTTCGGCAACACTTCCAAGGGGATATGCCTGGATATTCAGGTGGTCTTGTGCCAGGTTGCTATAATTACAAGGTAAAGTTTGAGCATAGAATTGCCCGTTTGTTTCATCAGAAATATTAAAAATGCGAAAACCGTCAAACCCAAAGTCAGGATGGTAAAAATATGTAAGCATTAAACTATATTCTGTACCTGTTGACTCTCCAGTAAGATGTGCACATGTGTACCACCATTCTGCTGGTTCGGAAGGATGCCAACCTTCATCTTCCGGAAAATAGATCACACTTCCTTCTTGGTGATAAGGATAGGTTTTCCAATCTTGAGCAGAAAGAGAATTGTTTCCTATTATAACTATCAATGTTAGTAATAGTGCGATGAATACAATTGTTTTCATTTTAATACTTCCAATTTTTTATATCAAAAAAATACTGAATGATTATTTTAGAAGAAGCATTTTTTTCATCCCAGCGTATGCGGGGATCTAGTCTTGTCCTGACCCGTTCTCTCCATCCTCAGTCCCGATTATATCGGGACTACGGAGGACGGGTATAGTCCCGATTCAATCGGGACGAACTTTTTACATTGATGAAAGTTCGTCCTCCACCAGTTGGCGGAGAACTTGTTTCAACACTCCACATAGAAATTAGCCCTTTAATCCACTTTTAATTTCATCTCATAATAATCATCTTCTTGATGCTCGTGTGTCCGCCTGCTTTGAGTTTATACAGGTAAATTCCACTGGAAACTGGCTTATTAGTATCATCTTTTCCATCCCAGATGACACTTGTCATTGGACATTGGTCATTTGTCATAGGAGTAAGAGTTTTTACAAGATGACCTTTAATGTTATAAATTCTTATTCGCATTTCTTCGTGTAACTTTGTGGCCAAATCAAAGGAAATCGTGGTGGAAGTGCTGAATGGATTCGGATAGTTCTGGTATATATTTATTTCAGTGGGTTTATTTACCAGCGGTTCTTCTACTCCTACATAAGAAAAACTATCCACCAGAACTCGTATGTCATCAAGATACCAATGTGCTTGGTCGGATATTGAACCACAGCACCAGTAAACGAATTCAAGATAGACCTCAGGTTCCCCAGCAAAGAATGAAATATCGCATGAATAAGACATAGCTGTGGGCTCATAATATTCTATATCAGCAATCAAGACATGATCAATATCAGGAGTAAATACATAAGCTATTCCATACTGGCACATGAATACCTGCCATTCCATTGACCAGAATGAGACCCTGGCAAAATTATAGTTGGACAAGTTAAGTGGTTCAGCAAGGGTCAAATAATGAACCTCATCTACTTCATCTGTTTCTTTGAAACTATATATGCTGTGAGTTGGGGAATTATATTGCTCTGTACTAAGTGCCCAGTTACCATCAATATTCCAGTTATCTAAACCATTTTCAAAATCATCTTCCCATAAAACTACATAAGAGGGTGAACCTATTTGAATTTTAAAAGTATCTGACCAGCTACCATTAACAGCATTAATGTGCAAGTAAAAAGTAGCATCCAAACCGGGTGTCCAGGAATCACCAACACTAAAGCAGAAAGGGTCCTCCTCATTTAGAGCAGTTGAATCAGCACAAATATCACCATATCCACCAAACCCATCAATTATTGTAATACCGGTTTCATCTGTAGTCAAGGTTGCCTGTACATCATAAACATCTTCGTAGTAGGCTTTCAACCGCACATGGAAATCCACCACTTCACCGGGGTCAGGGATTCCATTGCTATTTCCGAGTGTATCGCATACTACATATCCCAGATATTTAACAAAAGCAGTGGTTAACTCTGGTGTAGCAAGCGCTGCGTGATATGCATCTACTATACCCCAGCCATATTCATTATTAGGATAAGGAGCTCCACAGCCAGGTTGAAAAGCATTATCAAGAATGAGATTATAAATAGTTTTGTAATCCAGTGTTGGATTTCTCTCTAATATCAGTGCGATAACACCAACTATATGAGGAGCTGCCGGGGAAGTGCCACAGGAAGTTGTATAACCACCTCCTGTTTCACAGGTAGGTATATCATAGCCTGGGGCAACAATGTCTGGTTTAATGAAATTCCAATCGGGTCTTCCCCAATAAGTAGTATCGGCCCATAAAGATACATTAGGAGCAGGTCCGTGTCCAGAGAAGCAGGCAATACTATTATCAACATCAGTTGCTCCTACACCAATAACAGTGGGATGATTTCCAGGAGTACCTACTGGAGAATAGGGGCCAACAGCAAAAACTGAATAAATATCAAGCTCTTTTAGATTAAGAATCGCCCACCATAGGGGCAAACATAACGGATCGGACCTTCCCCATGAACAGTTAATTACCCTTATATCCACTCCTTCTTCAATCAATGATGCTACCCATTCCATAGCATTGAAGGTAAAACGCCTGAATATACAGTAATTACTGTCGATCTTTGCAGAGACGAACTTTGCTCCATACGCAACGCCAGTATCATTGTAAAAGGGACCCGGTCCATCTCCGCCAACAATTATCCCAGTCATGTGGGTTCCGTGTCCATCAATATCATATGGAGTTAAACCACCCTCAACATCATACCAATATCCAAGATACTTATCTGCTAATGCCGGATGTGTAACATCACAACCAGTATCAAGAATACCCACTACAACTCCCTCACCGGATAAACCTAACTCTGTCCATACCGAATCAGCCTTTATTCTGTCGATATTCCATCCATGAGCCCGAGTATTTTCCTTTAGATTCTCGTCTGGAAAGTATTCAATAAGTGCATCATTTTCTATATGTTCTACATCAGACCTTTCTGCTAACCAATAGATTACATCTTTTGTAGCTTTCATATAAAATCCATTGAATATCCAGTATGGCTTCAATGCTTTAACCTTGTTTATTGGCATTTTTTCAAGGGCTTCTTGAACAGGTTCTTGTGATATTTCGGAAAATTCCTGCATATAGTTTAACTTTTCTAACCGATTAACACCCTTAAAGTTTTGTAAATCAGCTTGTTCTTTCATAACAACGATTATACCTATTTTTTCTTCTGCACCTGCCTCATTCAAGAGTTCAAGAACCTCAGGATTAATTTTCTGCTCTTCAATATTGCACATCACTTGTGAAAATGTGACAATAATAAATAGTGTAGTCATCAAGACTATTTTGACAATCATACTTAAATTTTTCTTAATTTGTGACTCCTTTCTTTTTTTTGTTCTGTATAATATTAACTACAAAGTTCATTCACCCCGTTAGATATTCTCTAGGTTAAATGTTTTTTATGCCCTGGGATAAAAATATCTAAGTGGATAAACTTCATTAGATATTATTAAATAAATTATCTAACGGGGCAAAAAGAGCACAAAGATTTTTATTTTATAAGAGTTCTTTTTTGAGAGTTTATATTTCTCTAAACTCAATAATAGAACTAATAATAGCACTTTTTCATGTATCTGGTCTTGCTGTCCCGATACATCGGGAAGAAAAACCTAAATAAAAGTTCCTAATTTTTTTACACTCCCTATTTTTACTTGTATTATCCCACAGATCATTTACTGGTCAGCATTTGTGAATTATGGGGTACTTCTGTTTTATTCATAAATTATACTTAACCCTTATTTATACAATTTCCCATTTTCAAATAATATTTCACCATCAACCAAAATTGTTTTATTAAGCATAAAGAACTGTGCTATCATATCAGAATCTACTTGACTTACTTCCAATTCATCCCATCCTACTTGAAGACTCATTGTACCATAAATTTTTGAATTAATATACGGATGGTTAATATTCTGATAAATTTCGGGATTAAGCCCGATACAGAATGAGCCAACTACATCCTTATCACCATCTGCATTATTGAACATTTTTTGAAGTTCCTGGTTGTTTTTTTGGGCAACTATCTTTGTTAATTTCCCCTTTTCAATTTTTATAAATACATCTTCAAACTTTTTATCAAACAGATATGCAAAATCAGTATGAAATTCACCTTCAATACTTCCATTCTCAAGAAGTCCAACAACCATTCCACCTGGTAGTTCGGAATCAATTGATTGTAAATTAGCTATACCATCCTTTATTTCAATAGTTCTTTCTTTTGGTAGAGAAATCTTTAATCTGCTTCCGTTTCCATCTTGTATTTCTATGGATTGAGCAGAGAGTAATCTTTGTTGAACAAATTCACACTCATTATGAAGAGAATCAGGTTCAATGTTCAAAGATTTCCAATACATCTCCTTACAAAGTTCCAATTTTAATTCTGCAATTTGATTATTTGCTAAAGTATCAATAGTTAAGAAACGAACCTTTGTTTGATAGGTTTTACGAATATTTTCTCTTTTGACTTCTTCTATCTGATTACTTTTTTCTAACAAATCCTGAGTAAAATGAAATTCACCACTTTCTTCAAGAAATTCACCTGAGAATATAATATGGACATCAATTCTATCTAACAGATAGTCACTGATAACATCTCTACAGGCGAATTTTACAGGAACATTTTTTATTAAGTTATATTCCATTCTTTTAGTCAAGAATATAGGAATAGCATAAGCACCTTTCTTTGCAATTTCAACCATAAGGTCTTCTACTAATTTTTGATGCATTGGCTGATAGCTAATAACAACGATTTCATTTTCTTTGATTCCAAGGTTTTGATTAACAATTTTATTAGCTAATTTTTTGAAACTGATTTTGATAATTTTTTCTCTACGCCAATCCTCAATTTCTTGATTTATGAGATTCTGTATTTTTTTCGTATTGTTAATATTTGCAGCACCCAGAGAAATATCTACGAAAAAGTTTCTTGCTACTGCACGATAGAATTTTTTGACCGTTCCTCTTATTTGCTCAGTATGAATCAACTCAATCAAATTAGCATCTTCTAACTGCTTCATATCATACCACAGAACATTGGGTTTGATTTTGAGGATTAATCCTAAATCCTGTGCAGTATATTCATTATCTACAAGATATCGAAGAATTTTCAATCTTCTATCTGAGGATAATGTTTTGATAGCCTTGATGGTAGAAATATAAAATATATCTTGCATACTATTTTTTAATCAGAATTGCGGGGCTTAAGTAAACCCCGCAATAAAACCTATTTTTTATTTATCTTAATATAATCATTTTTTTAATAAGGTTTTTATTATTTACAGATATTTTATAGAAGTAGATGCCATTGGCAACGGGTTTTCCAGAATCATCTTTTCCATTCCAGACGACATTATTAAGTTCAGAGTTTCCATCCTCCGAAGCAGAGCTTCTGCGGAGGACGGGCGGAGTTCTGAGTTCGAAATTCTTTACAAGCTGTCCTTTAATGTTGTAAATTTTTAATTCAGCTTCTGTTATATCTCCTGGAATTGTGAAAGATATAGTAGTTGAATTTCGGACAGGATTTGGGTAGTTGTAAATACTTAAATTTGATATTTCAGAAGGTTGGAAAGGTTGTTCATCTATTCCTACCAATGTAGTTGTCATTGGGATTTCAACTTCTGTAAATTCACCATCAATTACCTCAATATCCTCAACAACAACATCCTCATAAAAGACTCTTTCTGCATAAATATCATAAACACCTGCTGGTAGGCGAAACTTAAAGTAACCTAAACTATCTGAAAACTCAAATTCTCCTGGTTGGTTATTTACCTTTAGAAGAACATAATCCAATGGTTCACTATTTCCTGTTTGATAAACTGTTCCACAGATACCACCTAATTGCGGTGAGGCAAACTCATAAGGTCCTATATCTATTATAGGAGTTCCATCCTCATCTCCATCCCATATTCTTTGATTATAATCCATATCGAATGGACAATAATAGTTAGTTGTGTCAAAACCAGCATCTATAGCAAGACTGCCCTCTACAAGATGAAAATCTCCATTCTGCCAATCCACGAAAATAGAATCAAACGAAAGTGAATCTACCCAGATATTGCCACCAGCATCTATGCATTCTGGAGGTAATTCAAAATCTAAAATACAGTTTCGGAAGATGGGGTTACCAGTAATACCAAACTGCTCAATTTCTTCATTGCCAAGAAAAATACAATTATCAAAAGATTCACTAGCTTCAAAAGCATATTGATTATTGATTGAAATATTATTGTAACATGATATTCTTTGATAAGTTGCACATAAACCTGGACCATTATTACTTGATGCAATATTATTAAATACTTCTAAATTACCTGGAGTAAATACTCCTCCTCCATTAGCAAAATTATTATAAACTTTTCCAGAGCAGTCAAGGTCAGTATAAAAATCACACCCTTCAAAATAATTATCAGATATTTCAATATAAGCATAATTAATATCAATACCATCGTAACCATTTACAAAACGATTTTTTTTGATATAAAGTGAATCGGTTGGTTCATCCCCATCAATTCCTGTATTGCAATTTATGAAGCTATTATCATAAAAATATGAAGCTGCTTCTGAATCCATCCAAGCGCAAATGCCACCTTCATAGAATTGGTTATTCACTACATCAGCAGGTGCACCAGCTATAATTAAAGGAGCATAATTTGCAATTGTTTCATTAAATATATTTTCTGCAATGAGAATTGATGATGATTCACCATGAGGACTTGCTGAAATATCTATTCCACCTGTTGAATACATTACATTAGGGGGCAAATTTTCTATATTATAAAATAGATTATTTTTTATAATTATATTTTGAGTTGGTCTGTCTATAAATACTCCGCATAGATTATCTATAAAATTACAATTTACAACAATTACACTTTCATTATAGATACTAATTGCTCCTCTTGGTATAATACCGAGCACAATCAACATCAATGCCGAGTACTCAAAATCACAATACTTAAAACTGCTTAATTCTGCTTGCTCGCGTAGATATACGATTCCCCAATGATAATATAGAGAATCCTGCATTCTAGTAAAAGTAATTGGTTCATTCTCAGTTCCATTTGCAATAACTCTTCCATCAACCCAGAGCATCTTTGCTACATTTGTCCCATTATAATATACAAAATAATCGTCTATACATGATGAATTATATAGTGGAGCAGCATTAAATTTTACTATTGTTCCGGGAAGAATTGTTAGGATTATGTTCTCATCAACATACACATCATCAGTAACATAATAGGGGTTGTTTTCAGGTGACCAGGTTGTATTTTCAGAAATGTGTCCACCAACCTCAATAGAAAAAAGCGGAGAAAAAAAGAAAGTAGAAAGTAGAACGGAGAAAAGAAAGATTAGAATCAAAGTATTTTTATTCATTGGTTCTTCTGGAATATCGTAGGGACTTTCCGCCAGCTGACGGACATACTCCAAATTATCTCAAGACCAAACATTTCTTTGTATCAATAACTTTATCACCCACTTTTAAGCGATAGAAATAAATCCCTGAACATACGGGTTTTCCTGAATCATCTTTTCCATTCCAGACAAAATCTATTACTCGAGTTTGATTATTTATTTCAGGCAGGAATTGTTTTACCAATTGTCCTTTAATGTTGTAAATCTTTAATTCAGCTTCTGTTATATCTCTTGGAATAGTGAAAGATATTGTTGTTGAACTATGTACAGGATTTGGATAGTTGTAAATATTCAAATCTGATATTTCAGAAGGTTGGAAAGGTTGTTCATCTATTCCTACCAATGTAGTTGTCATTGGGATTTCAACTTCTGTAAAATCACCTTCAATTACTTCAATATCCTCTACAATCACATCATCATAAAAAACTCGTGAGGCATAAATATCGTAAACTCCCGCTGGCAAGCGAAACTCAAAATAACCTGCACTATCCGAAAACTCAAATTCTCCAGGTTGGTTATTAATCTTTAATAATACATAATCTAATGGCTCTCCATTCTCTGTTTGATAAACTGTTCCACAAATACCACCTAATTGCGGTGAGGCAAATTCATAAGGACCAATATCTATTATTGCATTCCCATCCTCATCTCCATCCCCCACACGAGTATTATAATCTAAATCGAATGGACAATAATATCCTGTTGTATCAAAACCTGCATCAATAGCAAGACTACCTTCTATAAGATGAAAATCTCCATTCTGAAAATCCACGAAAAGGGAATCTGCTGATAATGAATCTACCCAGATGTTGCCACCGGCATCAATACATTCTGGTGGTAGTTCAAAATCTAATATACAGTTGCGGAAATAAAAACTGCCGATTATTGAGTGCTCTGTTAATTCATTATTTCCAATAATGATACAGTTATTATAATGTATGATTCCGCTACTTCCAATTGCATAACTATTATTTATAGATGAGTTATTGTTAAAATAACTACCCATACTGCTTACTATTAACCCTGTCCCTACGCTGTTCGTAGATATATTATTGAAAACCTCAAGATAGCCAGGTGTTCGGATCCTACCCCCATTAACAAAATTATTATAAACTCTACCTGAACAATGTGGTCCTGTATAAAGTGTACACCCTTCAAAATAATTATCAGATATTTCAATATAAGCATAATTAATATCAACACCATCGTAACCATTTACAAAGTGATTTTTTTTGATATAAAGTGAATCGGTTGGTCCATCCCCATCAATTCCTGTATTGCAATTTATAAATCTATTATCATAAAAATATGAAGCTGCTTCTGAATCCATCCAAGCGCAAATGCCACCTTCATAGAATTGGTTATTCACTACATCAGCAGGTGCACCAGCTATAATTAAAGGAGCATAATTTGCAATTGTTTCATTAAATATATTTTCTGCAATGAGAATTGATGATGATTCACCATGAGGACTTGCTGAAATATCTATTCCACCTGTTGAATACATTACATTAGGGGGTAAATTTTCTATATTATAAAATAGATTATTTTTTATAATTATATTTTGAGTTGGTCTGTCTATAAATACACCGCATAGATTATCTATAAAATTACAATTTACAACAATTACACTTTCATTATAGATACTAATTGCTCCTCTTGGTATAATACCGAGCACAATCAACATCAATGCCGAGTACTCAAAATCACAATACTTAAAACTGCTTAATTCTGCTTGCTCGCGTAGATATACGATTCCCCAATGATAATATAGAGAATCCTGCATTCTAGTAAAAGTAATTGGTTCATTCTCAGTTCCATTTGCACTAACTCTTCCATCAACCCAGAGCATCTTTGCTACATTTGTCCCATTATAATATACAAAATAATCGTCTATACATGATGAATTATATAGTGGAGCAGCATTAAATTTTACTATTGTTCCGGGAAGAATGGTGAGTGTGACATTCTCATCTACATAAACATCATCAATAACAAGATATGGATTGTTTTCCGGTGACCAAATGGTATCTTCGGTTATGTGACCGCCAACCTCAATGGAGAATAAAGGAGTCGCCAAAATAAATAAAGCAACAAAAATGGATAATCTTTTCATAATTGCTATATATTTTGGAGTGCACTGACCCCACCAGAGGTAGACAAGCTACCCACTCCAAAATCCTATCTTATAAGTAAACACTTCTTGGTATCTATAACTTTATCACCAACTTTTAGACGATAGAGATAAATACCATTTGCGACTGGTTTTCCTGAATCATCTTTTCCATCCCAGACAACTTCGTTAATTTTCAATTTTAAATTTTCAATTTTAAATTGTTTCACTTTCTGTCCTTTGATATTATAAATAATTATTTCGGTGTTTTTCTCGGTGTTCTCGGTGGTGAATTGTATTGTGGTTGAGCTTTTCACAGGATTAGGATAGTTTTGGTATAATTCAAGTTTGTATGCCATTTGAGTATTATTAACAGAAACATAAGGGTCTATTATTTGTATACTGCTATTAGGGTCAAAGACAAAAAAATCATCAATGTACCAGCCATAATAGTTATTAGCAGAGCCATCAGAAGCAAAATGCCATCTTATTATAACATCATTCCCTTCATAGCTGCTAAGGTCGAACTCTACTAATTCCCAATCATCAATTGTGCTGCCAAATCCTTGCTGTCCAAGTGCAGAGATAGTTCCATCATAACCACCTTCTGGAGTTATAAGGCTAAATGAAGTACCGCCATTAGTTGAGATTTTGACATTTCCGCCATCATAAAGTGTTTTATCGCCTTTACTACCTTCAAAGTTATGATAATGATAGAAATTTAATACACCATTATCAGGCACAGTAAATTCAGGAGAGTCAAGATACCAATTTGCAGAATTATCATAGTATCCATCAAGATTGGTAGCCCATACATTCACACCTGAATAAGCATTAATATTTCCTGCAGTGGGTTCACCCCATTCCCATGCATTAGTTGTAGGAGTGGGAGAAAAGTCTCCATTATTATCTTCAAAGTCGCTGAATAAATCTGCTAAACCTAAGCTATAATCAACAGTAAGATCACTATCAATAGTAATGAAACCTCTAAAAGGCACATGTTCAGGGGCACTTACATAAACATCATAGGTGAAATAGGGAAGAGTGACGCTATATCTTCCAGATATTCCAGCATTAACAACAGCATATTCTTCACCATTGTCAAAGCGGTAATAGATTAAGGTAGTATTGCTAACAACTCCATTTTCATCATAAACCCTTCCGTGAACTACAGCAGTTTCAAAAGGATCAATAACAATATCTTGAGAGTTAGAACCATAACCAAGGAAATAGTTTAGCTCTTCATAAGGATTAAAGCCCCATTCATCAATATGGATATCATAATAATCAACAGGTTGGTCCTCAGTAATTTCGTATAATCCATTAGCATTAGTTATATCAGTGAATAATGGGTCGTCAGTTGTTGGGTTAGCACCCTGTTCATAGAATTTCACCTCAATATCAGGAACAGAATCGCCAGTCTCACTGTTTGTTACTATACCTGAGATTGTGCCATAAGCAATTATTACAGGAAATTCTTCTTGATATAGGTTATAACCAGACTTGGAAATTATAGCATAGACAGTTCCGAATTCATCAGGAATAAATTCAAGTGAGTCTTCAGTTGTGGAAATATATTCATTGTCGTTTAATTTTGCCCAAAGAGTTGTGGTATCATCATCACAATATGCATGAATTGTTCCGGGCAGATTCATACCGAATCCATCAGTCAGTCCGAAGTCAGTTGTTACCTCTAAATCTGGGTCTATAAGATCTAGTGCAATCACATATAGAAGTTCATCAAATAATAAATAACTATCATCAGGTCTTTGTCCTAATATGTTTAAACTTGGACCGAATTGGTAGTTAATTGTTAGAACTGCTACCCCACTTGTATCGGTAGCAACAGAGCCAATTTCATAATCTAAGCCAATAGCCCAAACATTAACCCCAACCTCTGGCTCAATTCCATCACTATCTAAAACTGTAACAGTTACTTCAGTTGATTCATTTACATTTATTGTATCAGGTGAAATAGTGACTTGAACAGGAACGATAGCATCAATTGTTGTAATATATGGAATTTTATTATATGCAGTTACTGTTAATGCCATTTCTCCGGGATTAAGTAATTCTTCAAGTAGTGTAATAGTTACATTTCCGGTTTCATCAGTATAGCCATAACCATAGAGAGTGTTATCCATATATAATCCAATTAATGCACCTTCCACACCAACCACTTCAACATCATAAGTTGCTGAGCCAAGTGGAATAATTGTATTATGAATGACAGTCATAGCTTCTGCATTAGTTGTTTTGATTTGAATAGACGCATCACCGAATAAGATCCAATGATCATATTCACTTTGTCCACTATATCCGTAATCATCCATCATTGAGCAAGCTCCATTAAAACAAATTCCTCCAAGTGTGAGAGCTGTTTCATCAACAATCATATAAGTAGCTTCATCCTGGGCTTCCATTGGAGGATTCCAGCCTTGACCATGTGATGAAGCATAACAAGCGATAGCCCCTTTTGGATTATCTGTAGTGCCAGCTTTTAACCAATGTTCTCCAAAACATTCTCCAGTATGAAATTCTCCATTATTACAAGCAACACAGAAAACTAAGGGCATTTTAAATCCATTTGAAAGTCCATCAATATTACCGTTTGAAAACCCTGAGGTGCCCCATCCAGTTTGATTCCCATGACCTGTATAATTTGCTAAACTCCTTCCATCATTTATAGATGTTGTTACCATGCCAGGATTTGGATTACCTGGGGCATCTTCACCACCATGTGTGCCATCATACAATTCATCTACATCTGTATAGTTATATACCATAAGTTGAGCACGAATATTCCGTAAATGCTGCCAATCATACTCACCATCATCTCCAGGACCAAGATTAGAAGCAACTCCCAATCCTTTATGATACCAATCACCACCCAGTTCTTCCACATCTCTTTCATATCTAACAGAACGATTAACTTGATTTTCTACATCTGAAACATAAGTTGCACAGAATCTTGAAATAAATGCATCTGGATAATGGTCATAACCAGCAAGTAAAACATATAATGGGTCTTTACAACTGGAGTGCGGAGTCACATTATTTGCATCTCCAACCAAAAGCACAAAAGCCATATCATTATTATCATATTGAAATTGTATTTCAGCCATTATATTTGCTTGTGTATTCCCACCAATTTCAGTGATACTCTTCAATGTAGTAGGAATCCCTTTTTGATTTTTCCATTCTACAAGTGGAATAACTGCATCATAGTATTCATCTGCAGAGATAATAAGCATACTTCCGATTTCAGGAACCAGGTCGTATCTATTATGTTTGAAATTGATAAATCTGCGTTTATACATAGTAAGAAACTCTTTGACCACTTTTCTTTGGTCTGCTAAATCTACATCCAAAGTATTGACATCATTCAGACCAACATTTTCAACTTTTATTTTTAGGTTCTTATAAACCCTCATAATTTTTTTGACAGGATTGTATTGGAAAGGATGCAGTTCAACAACCATTCCTCGTGCATCTCGCAGGATATAAGGGTCATAAGTTGTTACAATCTCCTGTGGGAACCAGCTATCAGTTGAATAGAAATCATCAAATGTATATGGAACATCTTCTGGGTTTACACTACGAGGTAGATTGCCTTTTGATGGAATAATATCAATATTTCTGAATTCTTCAATTTCATAATCGACCACCCTTGCAATCATCTTTGCTTTGGCAGGTATTATGATACTTCGATTTACTCTTGGTAGTTCAGGAAATCCTTCTTGCAAAAAGATACTTTCATCAGGTATAATAATTTTTGAATATTTTTCTCCGTTAATCTCAATAGGCTTTTTGTAGAATCCATTTAATTGATATTCTATTTCAATTAGATTTTCATTTGAACTAATTACATTAACATCTACCACATAACTATTAGAATTAGATAATGTAATCCATTCTTCTTTAGCAGCAAAAAGACTGCTGCAAAAGAAGAATAATACACTTAATAGGCATAGATATTTTTTCATATTAATCCTCCATATTTTTTTTGTTATGTATAATATTAACCACAAAGTTCACAAAGAACACAAAGATTTTCTTATTTTATAAGTATTATCATTAGGGCTTATATTTCTTTAACATCCAATAATAGGGCCAATTATGGCACTTCTTCTATTTCTCTGGCATTGCTGTTCTAAAGAGAAAAACCCAGTTAAAAGTTCTCCAATTTTTTCACCCCCTATTCTAAACCATACAAAAAGCCATATTTCATTTGCTGGTGTGTTCTTGTGAATTCTGTGTCTCTGTTTTTTATTCATAAATTATACTTAACCATTTTTTATTTATCTTAATATAATCATTTTTTTAATAAGGTTTTTATTATTTGCAGAAAGTCTATAGAAGTAAATACCATTGGCAACAGGTTTTCCAGAATCATCTTTTCCATTCCATACCATACTATTCATTCCGCACTTCACATTCTGCATTTCGCATTTCTTTACAAGCTGTCCTTTGATATTATAAATCTTTATCTGTGCTAATCTGTGTAAATCCGTGGCAATATCTCTTGGGATTGAAAACGATATTGTCGTATAAGTTCGGACAGGATTAGGATAGTTTTGATAGAGTTCAAGTTTATATGTTATTTGAGTACTATTAACAGAAACAGGATTTATTATTTGTTCGCTGCTATTAGGGTCAAATACAAGGAAATCATCAATATACCAGCCATAATAGTCGCACTGAGAACCATCAGAAGCAAAATGCCATCTTATTATAACATTATCCCCTTCATAGCTACTTATGTCAAACTCTACTAATTCCCAATCACCAATTGTGCCCCCAAAACCTGACTCTCCAAGTGCAGATATAGTTCCATCATAACCATTTACAGGAGTTATAAGGCTAAATGAAGTACCGCCATCATTTGAGATTTTTACATTTCCACCATCCCAGAGAGTCTTATCGCCTTTGCTACCTTCAAAGTTATGATAATGATAGAAATTTAATATTCCATTATCAGGCACAGTGAATTCAGGGGAGTCAAGATACCAGTTTGCATCATCTACATAATAACCATCAAGATTAGTAGCCCATACATTCACACCTGAATAAGCATTAATGCTACCAGCAGTAGGTTCACCCCATTCCCATGCTCCAGTTGGAGGAGTGGGAGAAAAATCTCCATCATTATCTTCAAAGTTACTGAATAAAGCTGCTAAACCTAATCTATAATCAACTGTAAGATCACGATCAATAGTAATGGAACCTCTAAAAGGCACATGTTCTGGAGCACTTACATAAACATCATAAATGAAATAAGGCAAGAAGACACTGTATCTTCCTGATATTGATACATATACAGTATCATATGGTTCTCCATTATCTGAGCGGTAATAGGTTATAGTAGCATTGCTAACAGCTCCTTTGTCATCATCATAAATTCTTCCATGAACAACAGCAGTTTCAACAGAGTCAATAACAATATCATGAGAGTCAGAACCATAACCAAGGAAATAGTTTAGCTCTTCATAAGGATTAAAGCCCCATTCATTAATATGGATATCATAATAATCAACAGGTTGGTTCTCAGTAATTTCGTAGAATCCATAAGCATCAGTTATATCAGTGAATAATGGGTCATCAGTTGTTGGGTTAGCACCCTGTTCATAAAATTTAACCTCAATATCAGGAACAGGATCGCCATTCTCACTCTCTGTTACTATACCTGAGACTGTGCCATAAACTTCCACTGTAGTAAAGAGTTCGGAATAAACATTATATCCAGTTTTAGTTATATATCCGTAAATATCTGTAAGAGTTGTAGGTGTATAAGTTATTGAATCATTTAGGGATTCTGTAATAAAGGTATCTGCATCAACAACATAGATAGTATAATCGCAATCAGTTTCATCTTGTGTAAAATGAGCTGTTCCTGGCATATTCAGTCCAAAGGTATCAGATAACCCGAATGTTGTTGTAATCCAGATATCTGGATTAGTAAGGTCTGAACCTCCTGTTACTTCCATAGGTTCTTCAAATAGGTTGTAACCATCACCTTCTCTCCATCCTCTTAAATTGAGTACTTGTGTTCCGCCATAATGACCACCAAAATTGAGTGCACAAGTACCACTTGTATCAGTAATGCCTTGTAAGGTGCCAAATGCTCCTAATCCTGAAATTTCAATATTTACATCTGGAATAGGTGTAGTGCCATCTTCTTCATACACTGAGATTGTTACATCTGTGAGAGTATCTATTGGAATGGAGATTGGGTCTATTATAATGACTGCTGGTGTTGCAACTACAACAGTTTCTATAACTGGTTGATACTGAGGTTTGGTTACCACGATATCTGCTGTTCCTGCTGTAGCAAATGGCGTAATTGGGACATCAACACTACCTGATTCATCTACTAAAGCTGCACCATGTAAAACTCCATTCATTGAAATTCCTACATAAGAACCCGGTTCTGCATCAACCGTAAAGCTTGTGGAACCGATTGGCAATAAACCAGCGAAGCTAACATCATTAACCTCACCTTGTGTCATATATACAACAAGAGATGGGTCACCAAGCAAGTTGTATGCTTGCCAGTAATAAATTGGACCGGCACCAACATGAGTGGGATAGCCTTCAGTATGAGCTTCTGTAACAGCAAGGTTGCCAACAAAGATTAGTGCATCTTGGGTCACATAATCAGAAACAAAAGGTCCATCAAACATTCCCCACGAAGTCTCATTGTATGTTGGCACATATCCACCAGGAGTAGGAAATGCGCCTACTGCCCAATAAAAATCTTCCCACCAGTAAGAAGAAGGAGCTGAACCAATATAACCGATTGCACCTGTTGGGTCACCTATTGTATTGTGAGTTGCTCTTGCCCAAGTTTCACCAAAGCATTCTGGATATCCAAAATCACATGCAAGACAACAATTTCCAATTGCAAGTGGATATTTACTAACATTTGTTAAATTATTTACCATAGTTTGAGTCATAGAAGGATTACCCCAGGATGTTTGACTTCCATGAGCAGTATAATTTATCATACAGATACCATCATCAATTGTATCATAACATCCGCTATAGGTTGTAAGATACGCATGAACCTCATCAAATCCATAAGCAGCATTGAAATAATTGTTAGTTCCGTAAAGTACAGTTGGTTGACCCACATGTGGATTCCAGTAACCATCTACACCAGCGATTAAAGTTACATCATCTAAAAAAGAGGGGTCATTAAATTCGTATTTCTCATAATAAAGGGTTCTGTTTATTTGTGTCTGTGCGTGTGTTGTATTTGTAGCAGAAAATCTTCCATAATACATTTCCGGGAAATAATCTCCATCAACACTACAGTAGTATAAATCAGTTACTTTACCAGTAGTAGAGCCAGTTGCTGATGCTGTAATCTGTCCAGTATCTCCTACAAGTAAAACAAAGCTCGGTGCTGGGTCTGTTGGCGTTCCTGCAGCATACTGCGAATGAATCCAAGTTTGAATATTATATGCTGAAGAACCAAGTGTATCAGTATAAGCAACAATAACAGTAAAGCCTTTTTGTGTTTTCCATTCAATAAAGGGTTGTAATTGTGTTTCAAACATTCTGTGTGAAACGATTAAATATTTTACAGGATATGTAGTTAAATCAGGATGAGCAGGGTAGCCATGTTGTCTATAATTAATTATTCTTTCGTAAATTGATTCAAAATAAGGAGAGTAGGTAGATGCTTTTGTATATTCAGTTAACCCTCTGTCACTATCTGTAAGATTTACATCAACTTCAATATTGTTATAAACCTGAATCACTCCGGTAACTGGATTGTAACGAACAAGAGAGACATCAATACGAGCGAGACGAACGCCACGCAGCACACCCAAAATTTCAACGGTCGCTAATTCATGCTCAGTAAAAGCATCTTGACTATATGAATCTTCATTGTATTCAAACTCAACAGTGGTTGGGTCAATACTTTTGGGCAAAGAAGGTTGAACAGGCATTATTGGATTTGTAATACCGTAATCACTTAGTTTGTATTCAGCTATTGTATAACTCCTTACATTTACAGATACCTGTGCACCAAAAGGTATTTCAATAAGTTTTTTTGAAGTAGGAAGTTTTGGGGTGCCAATTTCACCAATATAATAGGTATTGGGAATAATAATTTCATTAAACACACCTTTTTTAGTTTGAACTTCAAAGCTTTTGATTTTTGAGAAGCAGTAAGATATACTCAACTTTTCATAGGTATTTTCGGTTACTGTGATTCGGTTTTCATCATTAATAAGATCAATATTAAATTCTTTAGCAAACAGAAAAGAAATTGTTGAAAAGAACATCAATAACAGTATAAACCAATTTTTAAGTATTGATTTTTTCATTTTTTCCTCCATTTTTTATTTAATTGATTTTTATTCAAAAAAATTTGATTAAAAAATTTATTTAGAACTTTATTTGTCAAGAGAAATAAAATTTTTTAATTTTCTGAAAGGTTGTATTTAAATTAATTGACATATTAGGATTGTTTTTTATTTTTTTGTTTGAGGTGATAATGGAAACAAAACAAATGTTAGATAAGGTAAAAGGTGAAATAAGTGGTGTGCTTTCCAAAGTAGCTGGTAAAGCTGAGCATGTAGCAAAGATTTCAAAACTGAAACTTGAAATAGCAACCAGAAAATCAGCAATTAATTCCTGCTATCAGGAAATTGGAGAATACATCTTTTCTAAGAAAGATGAATTTTCAAAAGATTCTTTTCTTGCAGATATGTTAAAAGAGGTAGATGATATTAATAAAAAGAATGAAATTGCTAAAAAGACTATAGAAGAACTTAAATTGTCTGCAAAAGAAGAATCCAAGAAAAAGAAAGAGAAATCCAAATAGAGTCTATCCGTGAGCCCTGTTTAGATAGCTATTCTATAGCATGTTTCAAAAATATTATACATAATCCCGATGTATCAAGCCGGGGTAAAAGTAGAACGAGGTTCTTAGCTCGTTCTCCGTCCCGAAATTTCGGGACTACGAAGTGGAACTCATGTTCTTAATACACATTTAGACCAACGACCTTGGTCGGTCTCGGCGCCCAGCCCGTCTAGTCGCCGAGACTGAACGGAAAGGTCGTTCTACAAATATGCATTTTATTGACAGACACTAAACAGTCAAAGGGAAAAAAATAGGCAGTTAGTTTTGAAAAGGTTATTGGCAATTGACTATGGCGAACGCCATATAGGTATAGCTTTATCTGATCCAGGACAGCTTATTGCTTTTCCATATTTGACAATTGATACAAGGAAAATACTATCATATTTTATTAAAATTGCTGAAATTGTAAAAGATCAAGATGTAGGGAAAATCATTATTGGAATTCCTCTAAATACTGAAAATATTGAAACAAAAAAATCAAAACAAGTAAGAGATTTTGCCAAAGAATTAGAAAAGTATGTACATTTACCAATTATATTCTGGGATGAATCCTATACTACTCAAAAAGCAACTGAAGTTCTGAATATCCAAAAAAAATCTTTAAAAAAGAATAAATCCAAGCTGGACATGATTGCTGCTTCCTTAATATTGAAAGATTATTTAACGAATAGAAAATAATGAGAAAGTTCTTGTTTTTTGTTCTTATTCTAATACTTATTGGTTTTTCGGTTTCTTTTTTTATTGGTGTATTTAAACCTCAAATAATTCCAAATAAAACGATTAATATAAAAAAAGGTATTTCAATTGCTAAGATAGGTTCTTTATTAGAAGAAGAAGGAATAATTCGTTCTGCTTCTATGTTTGTTACAATTAGTAAGTTATTAAATAGAGAACAAAAATTACATTATGGAAAGTTTAATTTTTCAGGAAAATATTCTCTGATTGGTGTTATAAGAGTTCTTTCTAATGCTGAGATAGTTAAAAATCAAATTACGATTCCAGAAGGATTTACAGTTCGTAAAATTGCATATCAACTTGCAAAAAATAATTTAGCAGATTATTCAAAATTTGTTAAGCTAACATCAGACACAACATTCGTCTCATCTTTGAATATTGAGTCAGAAAATTTAGAAGGATTTCTTTTCCCAGATACATATTACATCCCATATTTTGCAGATGAAGAATATATCATAAAAATGATGGTTGATAATTTTTTTCTTCAGTTTAATACTATTTATCCTGAAAAAATTCCTTTTGATTCTTTGTATTCTTTTTTGATTTTAGCTTCAATTATTGAGAAAGAAGCAATTTGTGATGATGAGAGGGCTTTGATTGCAGGAGTTTATAAAAATAGGCTTGCTAACAGAATGCTTCTACAAGCAGATCCAACAGTTGCTTATGCATTAGAATTATCAGGAAAGTCGCGAAGGAAAATTTATTATGAGGATTTGAAAATAAATTCAATTTATAATACTTACAAACACCTTGGCTTGCCACCAACCCCTATTTGCAATCCTGGTATTAAATCAATTAATGCTGCATTAAATCCAGCAAAAACCGATTACTTTTTCTTTTTCGCTGGTAAGAAATCAAGACATATCTTTTCAACAACTTATAGAGAACATTTAAAAAAATTAAATAGAATATAAATTTTCAATAATTCAATTTTCGTAAAAGATATTAAGTATCAGATTACAAATATCAAATCCCAAATTTGAGATAAATATAGAAAAACGGATAGATTTGATTTTTTCAACTCTACCCGCTATTTATTTTTACAAAATATTTATACTATTTTAGAAGTAGCATCTTCTTAATTGCTGATTTATCTCCTGAAGATAATCTATAAAAATAAATTCCATTTGGCACTTCTTTCCCATTCTCATCTTTTCCATCCCATTCAATTGAAGATTGACTATTTACTATTGACAATTTTCGAACCAATTGGCCTTTTACATTATAAATTTTTATCTCTGCCTGCCCGGGCGAAGCGGAGCGAAGCCTGGTGGCTAAATTAAAAGAAATTGTTGTGGAAGTAGTGAAGGGGTTTGGGAAACAGTTTAGACATATTTTGGATGTATCTGAATAAGGCAAATTATCAACAGACATTATGGAGTCTGTTGTTACTTCAATTACTTCTGAAGGTGGACTATATCCCTGTTCGTAAACAGATGTAACATAATAATAATATGTTGTGTAGCTTTGCACATCTGTATCAATATATGTTGTGTCCGCATTACGCTTAAGAAAATCATCATCACGAAAGATATTATAGGCATAATTTCTTCTGTTTTCTGGTGGTTGCCATAAAAGATATACCCCATGTTCATCTGTATGAGCAGTTAAATTTATTGGTGGATCAAATGAGTAGGGAGGATGATATTGACCAAGCCTTTGAAAATCGTATTGATAGGTTTTCCATTCTATTTCAAGTGGGTTATATAGATGATCTAAATTGTATACATAAATCCATAAACTTTCATCATGAATTATGTCATCAGAAAATGTAATTAAATCTAATACACCATCTTGATTTATATCACCAAATACTGAGGAATTACTCAAGGTACAACCTTTGGGTCGTAAAGGAAAATCAATAATAGTATCTCCATTGCAATGAATACCCTGTATATATCCTATATGAGGATAAGCAGTAGCTCTATTTGAATCAAATATTATTTCTTTTTCAGAAGAATCGTCTATGTTTCCAATAATAATTGGTCCCATTACATTACCATGGCTATAATAAGGAGCATTTAAGAAGTTTTCACCATTAATATCAAATATATATAATAAATTTCCAAGAGAATATACATCTCCACGACCACAGATTATTTCTAATGTTCCATCATTATCTAAATCTGCAACAGATGGAGTGCACTTTGTGATATATGGAAAATCTTGTGGCCAACCATCAAGAATTGTACCATAATATGTATATACAATTAAACCTGAGGGTGTTCCAGGAGGAATTGGACCTAAAGCAGCAGTTATTATTTCTAAAAATCCATCTCCTGTCAAATCAGCAATAACAGGTGATGTATTCCAATATTTTGCATTTCCATCAAATGGTTGTTGGGGCCATCCATCAAGAATTGAACCATCAGGTTTAAGAATATATAATTCATAAATATCCATACAGACAATTTCTGGAATACCATCATTATCAACATCTCCTATTGCAGGTGTACCAGAAACACCATTAGGAACGGGAAAAGGAAAGTTATCATTAAAATTATCTCCATTAATATCAACAACATATAAATAGTTTTGATAGCCGCAAGTATCAAAGTCTCCCCAAATAATCTCTTTCTGACCATTATCATCTAAATCATAAGCTACTGGTGTGGTTATTACATAATTTAAATATGGAGCAGGTGTTCCAAAATATTTGGGCCATCCGGGAAAATTATTACCATCTTTATCTAAGATATACAACCACCCACTTCTTGTAGTTTGTAATATTTCTAAATAGCCATCATTATCCATATCAGCAAAAGACATAGTATTTTGTGCTTCATGAGGTGTATATGCAGTCCACAATCTCTCTCCCTGATAATTTATAGCAAATGTTGTGTCAAAGGTAGAAACTACTATCTCTAAAAAAGGGTCATCGTTAATGTTAACAACACCCACTCCCCTCATTGAACCAAATGTCCCATCTTGAACTGAAGAATAAGGAAAACCTGGTAATTGATTGTATTCAGCATATAATTTTAAAGAAATAAAGAATAAAAGCAATGTATAGATAAGTATTTTTTTCATATGTTCTCCGATTTAGATAAATAGGATTATCGTAACAAAACCATCTTTCTCACAATCGTTTCTTTCCCAATTGATAATTTACAAAGGTAAATACCATTTGGAACCTGCTTGTCATTTTCATCTTTCCCATTCCAAATAACACTGATTAGTGGTGAGTTGTGAGTGCCTGCCCCGTAGGAAGCTTGCGACCATACGGGGGTGAATGGTAGTAGTGTTTTCACTAATTGTCCCTTTACATTATAGATTTTTATCTTTGTATTCTTTGATGGTTTTGTGTTGAAAAAAGATATAGTTGTAGAAGTTCTGAATGGGTTGGGATAGTTATTAAGATTTATTTTTTCATTATTTAAAATTTCATCATCCACAGAATGTGTATACGAAAACTCAAAAACACCTATATCAGATTCTTCAATAATAAACAAATAATTATTTTCATCTGACTCATAAAAATCTATTGAACAGATGTATGTTAACCCATAAATACTATCAATAGGTTCCAAGATACCCGAAGGATTCCCACTTATATCATAAATATAGGAAGAGACGCTGGTTTTGGTGAATATAAAATTATCAAAAGTGAACAACTGACCTGAATTTGAAGGTACTTCCAAATCAAATTCAAATAGCGGAATAATAGGATTATCTAAGTTAAAAAACTTTGTTTCTTCATACGAATTACGCATATATAAATATTCACTGCAAAGTTGTATAACAGGTGAATATTCATATTCAGAAAAATGGTCAATTGTGTTTACTATATATGGACTATTTTCATATAATCCATCTAAGATATATAAGTTCTGGTAATTATTTATATCGCTCAGCATATAGCCATACCCGTTTCTCACAAAGAAGCTATCTCCATCAAGGTCAGTATATTCAAATAATAATACAGGGATTCCAGGTTCAGAAATGTCATACTTTCTTATTATTGTATTTGGATAAACAGTAAAAAAATAGACGATATTTGGATCAGCATCATCAAATCTTAAATAAGACAAACCTATCTGAAGCCAATCGCCAATAAGTATTGTATTTGTCAATATTGGATTTAGTGGTTCAGATATATCAAATATTTTGTAACTATAATCAGAATAATCCTGTACTACAATCAAATTTTCATAACCCTGTAGTATTTTAAAATCTGGATTTGAAAGTATGGTTGGAATTTCTACTGGCTCATTTGGATTACTTATATCAAATAAAAGAATTCCATAACGATAGGTTTGAATAAACAAATAATTTAAATAAATATATCCTGAACGGAATGCAGGATATTCAAAAATATTTTCTATGAAATTAATCTGACCATTTGGTACTTGATATCTCTGTATGCCATCAAGTCTAGTTGCAACATATAAATTTTCATTATAGGCGGCGCTTGCCTCCGCGGGATAATAAAAGAGATAATCAGCAAATTGGGGATTATGAATATCAGAAATGTCTACAAGCTCCAATCCATCAAATCTGGTCAGAACCAAATAATTACCAATGATTGTAAAATTTTTCCCATATATTGTATAATCTCCTGGTTCATAGTGGGAAATATATTCCCAATTAGCATTATCAGAGATATTCCAAAAAGAAATCGCAGTTTGACCACCAGCAATTAGTACTGAATCATTCAACATTTCAAAATACCTTGGCACACAACTTCCATGAATAGGATTCATATCTATGGTGCCAATAAGTTGTATATTTGTGAGGTCTGTAACATCATATATATCCATAAGACTGGCATATACTTTGTTTACTCCTATTTTATCATTATCACAAATTTTCCAAATATCTATTGAATCAGGAATAGTGGTAAATAATTCCAACTCAGGTATAGTATATATTTTATCTGGTATTGAAAGACTCAATAAATAGAGGTAATTATTAAAGATCTGTATTTGAAAAGTAGAAATGGGATCCTCAAATTCAATCTGGTTATAAATATATGGATTTTCTTTATCAATAATATCTATCTGATACAAGCAAAGTGGATAAAAACTGTACTCACCATAATTAATTGCATTTATAATATACACAAAATTATTTTGCAAAACAAAACGATATGGTGAAGTTATAGGCAAAATGGAAAGCTGTTGCAATTGTCCATTATTCTGGATTTCATAAATTTCCAGTCCATGTGAGGTTAATGCATATAAATATGGATACTCTATTATTATAGTCTCCTCACTATAATTAAAACTTTGTGCAAATGCAAATTCATTTATCTTCTCAATTGTAAAATAGTTGGCAAAAAGTAATGTTGTTAATATACATGATAAAATAAAAACAATAAAAAATAAAAGGTATTTTTTCATTGTATTTTCCATAAGTTTTATAGTAAGGGCAGAAGCAAATACTTCTGCCCTATAATAAACAGCTTTTACTCTTCTTGTGGAATAGTAGGATCTTCGGGAACAACACCTAAATATAATTCAAGATCCATTGGATAATGAAGAGTTGCATCACATTCATCATAATCATCACCTTGTGGCCCCCATCCTTCTGCAAATACCCAAATAGGGCAAGGATCGTCAGGCCAAACGTTTATTTGACAATGAATTGTGGTTCCACTGGAAACATTATAGTAAGTCTGAACACTCCATTGAACTATGTTATGGTCAATATCAAGATATCCAATATCAACTTGATCCGCATAACCATATACATCAACATATATATTTAATGTCCATTTTTCTTCTGCCATCAAGCTCCCTGCTAAAAGCAGCCCAAGCAAGATCGCACCTGTTAAAATTTTTTTAATCATTTTTACTCCAAATTTTACTCCATTTTCCGCATTTACCTCTCACCCGAGCATTTTTTACCTATATGGCAGAAAGTAAAAGGTATTCTCCTTAGGTTCTTTTTGTGTTTCCGTGTTTCTGTTCTGCCTATACAATAGAGACGCTCACCCATCCGGATAGCCTTTCTACCAGAGAGAAGCCGGTAGAAAGGCACCTCCGAATGAATTTATTCTTTCCAATAACAAAGATATATTTGCTACCTGTCTCGGCTTGGCCGAGCCAAGACGGGTTGGAAAGGAATATATAAAATTTATATTTGTGTAACTTGCTTACTTGTTGTAAGTTGGGGGGGGGGGTATTATGAAATTAAAAATCAAAAATGTAAAATGTAAAATTAGAAATGAAAAATCAGGGATATGAATGGTAGAATGGAATATTAAAATATTGTCATTACTCAAACACAATTTTTTCTTTCTTGCTTTCATCTTGTCCCCAAAAATATAAATACAATTCAATAATAATTAAAATAATTTTGTCAAATAAAAGTTATTTAAAGAGTAAAAAAATAAATACAAAATTATGATCCAACATCCCGATATATTGTGAGTATCATAGAAGATTATTTCAAATCAAATGAAAAAATATTTTTCCGATAAACCTATTTCAGAAGTAGCATCTTCTTAACTGCTAATTTATCTCCTGAAGATAATCTACAAAAATAAATTCCGTTTGGAACTTCTTTTCCATTTTCATCTTTTCCATCCCAGACAACCTTCGTAAATTCGGAATTCGGAGTTCGGAGTTCGAAATTCTTTACTAGTTGTCCTTTGATGTTATAAATTTTTATCTCTGCCTGCCCGGGCGTAGCGTAGCGAAGACCGGTGGCTAAATTAAAAAATATTGTGGTAGAACTGCTGAAGGGGTTGGGATAATTTTGATAAAGTATTATGTTTTTCTGAGATGCTATTTGAGTATCTATGCTAACACCACTTTGCACATAAAATGAATTAGCATCTGGAGCACCGATGTAAGGATGATTTTCGCTTCTACCAGAACTGTCAGCAGAGTGGATATAATACTGTATAGTTGTTCCGTCAGGTTGAGATGGGATAAATGCAAAGTAGCGATTACCAACCTGCTGCATTTGAATAGCATTAAACTCATCCTCATCTGAGGTTTTCCAATAAACAATAGTGGAATCTTCTATCACATTTTCATCACTGTAAGGAGTAATATTGGCTTGAACAAAATAGTCATTTGCCGTATAAACTGTATCTTCAATAGGTGTGTGCTTAATATATAACATCCCTCTATCAGTAACTCCCATAGTTCTGCAGTGCAATGCATCAGTATTAGACCATGAACCAGAGAAACCAAGGACTTCGTATCCTGGCATTGCTGTTTGATATGAAGCAATTGCGTCATCATCCCAAATGCTTCCGGTTATAGGAATAAGAACCTTGTTATTCAAAACAAGAGAGTTGATATAAGGCTGATACAAATGTGTATAAACTCTCTCAACCTGATAAGGAGTTCCGTAGCAACTCATCTGACTTTCAAAATAGTCCACAGCAGCTTCAATTTCATAATAGTAAGAATGACTTGTTGATACTTGTATGATCATAATTATATCTGGAGCGAGATATTTTGCCCAACAATCGATATGCTTTATATATTCACCAAGTGCATCAGGCACAACATGATAAGTATTAATTCCAAGATATTTATTCATAATTGAGTCAATTTCTACATGAGTCATACTCGGATTTTCTTGCCATACAAGATTAGTTGAAATAGCAATACCTTGTCCATCTGTCATATAATTTCCACCAGTATGAACAATATTCATTCCATAAACATCGATTCCCAAATAACTACCTACATATCCCGGAACAGCATCATCATTGGGTCTGGGTCTATTGTAAATAAAATCAACTATTCCAGATTCATTTTCACCATTGAAGATAAACCACGGACCATAATCTCGTATCCAGTAAGTATCAGTTGAGCAATTAATGAATTGGACATTATCCATATTAACACCAGCATTTGACATAATAGTATAAGCACTTGGTTGTTGAGATGAAGTAACCACACAGTAAACGATAACATCTTCAGCCATCTCAGCAATAATGGATGTAGAAATTCCAAATGGATATCTAATCAAAACACCTTCCATTGGCTCAAATTCAGCTGGTTGTCTTATTGGTGAAGGAGGAGGGTATGTTGGCATAAAATCTTTACCAATTTCATCGATTCTTAGTTTCTCTTCTTCAGTCATCCAGTGAGGTAAGCTTTCTGGATTTTCAGAGAACCATTTTTCTTCTTTTTCCTTGGGAGTTAAAATTTTGGTTTTTGTATTTTTGATATTTTCAGATGCATTTAATATCGGGCTTATTATTAGAATTAATACAAAAAAAGATAATAATTTTCTCATTAGTTTCTCCTGAATTAATTAATTTTTTTTTGGTAGCAACTAAAATAAGTGTAATTTTTTTGTCAAATCTCACATAAATTTCATAAAAACCTTGAACACTTTTTAGCGGTCTATCAATTTATGACTTGAAATGTGTCATTAAGTTGTTATTAAATATTTTGATTATTTATAGATATAAAGAGCTAAAAAAGTATTTGTTATATTCAGCACATATAGAAATAATTACATAATTTTATGTTTAAGAGATTTTTAAAATTTACATTAAGGGGGATAGCGGGAGCAATTGTAGATACAATTGTTCTATTTATTTTAACCAGATTCTTTTTTCATTCTTATTTTACAACTTATATTTTAGGACCAACCATTTCGTTTGAGGCTGGCATACTGGTGGCTTATGTAATCTGTTATTTTTGGATATGGAATCATCGTGTTTATCATAATACAAGTGATTTCTTCCGTCGTATTCCAGCTTATAATGGAGCTGCATTGATTTCTTTTAGTGTTAAAATGGCATTGCTTATTACCATAGAAAGAATTTTCCATTTTGATGTGATTATATGTAATCTGATTGCATTGTTATTCTCTGGAAGCGTGAATTTTTTTATAGGGGAAAAGATTATTTTCAAAGAAGAAAACTTAATTATACAAGAAACAAAAGAAGATATTGGCTAACAAATATTTAGATATATACACTAAAAATTTTTGGGAAAAATTTCATATAAACAATTAAATTAATAAAAAATTATTGATTTTATAAAATATATTAGCACTCTCAACATAAGAGTGCTAATTTTTTATTGACATTTTATTCTTTTTATTTATAATATATTTAGACTGATAAAAAAACAGTCATAAAAATAAATTATTGGAGGATAAGCCCTCCAAAGGAGGATAAAATGGCTATCATCAAATACAGACCTTTAAGAAGTCTTGTTGATAGGTTCTTTGACCAGGACTTTATGCCTCGATTTTTTGACAGTTGGGAATACAATATACCTGTAGATATTTATGAAAAGAAAGGGCAAATTCATATGGATTTTGAAATCCCTGGACTCTCAAAAGAAAATATCTCAATTGAATTGGAAGGTGATACTCTGACTGTATGTGGAAAAGTGGAAAAAGATGAAACGGTCAACGAAGAAAATTATTATCGCAGAGAAAGGTCTTGTGGTGAGTTCTCTCGTTCTTTTACATTGCCAGGTGATATAAAAGAAAAAGACATTTCAGCTAAGTTTGATAAAGGTATTTTAAAGATTACATTCCCAAAAACTAAAGAGGTTGAAACCAAAAAGAGAATAGAAATTAAATAAGACTTGATAATATAAAAAGCCTATTCGTTATACCGCGAATAGGCTTTTTTTGACTCTTCTGGATTTTTTAGTGTAAATAAAAAGGTATGGAGTTATGGGGTATAGGAATATAGAGTGATAAGGAGAGAAAAAAATAATTGCAACAGCATACAATCCTTATATCCTTATTTCCTTATTTCCCTATTCCCATTGTTTAATAGAATTTCAACTATTGTTGCTGAATAATCCCTTTTTTTTATAATCAATATTATAAATATTGACATTATAAAAAAATATTTCTTATATTATAAAAAATTATGGAGGAAAGAAAAATGAGAAAAAGACTGATTTTCTTGGTTTCATGTTTTATGATTTTACTCAGTTTCAACTATGTTAGTAACTTGTTTGCAAATTCAGGTGAAAGTAATCAGACTGAAGAACCAAACTACAAAGAAGCGAAAAAAGTTGTAGGTTTAGAAATTGTTAACTTCACAGAGGATTCAAATTTTAAAAAAGCAGGCGCACAAATTGGCGATTTTATTATTAAGTATAATGGTGAAGATGTTTATAGTATTGAAGGATTAAATTCTCTTAAAGAATCTGTGGAAACTTCAGAAGTTGAGGTTGTTGTAAAACGCGATGAGGATGAAATAAAATTTACAATTCCAAAGGGACAAATTGGTGTGTATCTTAAAGAAGTTCTTCCTGACCATAAAGTCGATGATGACGCAGTTATTATTGAAAATATTGGTCAATTAGGTTGGGGTTTTGGAATGGAGAATTCATTTTTAGGAGCAGTATATAGGGTAAATGAGAAATTTGGGCAAGAAGTTAGCTATGAAGATATTGTTGGACTCTCTGGATATGCTTTCAGATTACAATTTTTTGATGGATGGTGTCCGAGTTCACCTGACGCAACTTGTGGAAAAGATGTAGGAGCTGAAATTCTTAAAAAATTAGGATACGAATTTGAAGTATATCATATGCCAACAGAATTTATGGATGAAGAAATGATTGAATCAGCAATAAATGAAGATGAAATCCGTCAAATTATGATGAAAAGTATTGATTCTGGATGGCCAGTTATAGCTATTGATTTGATTGAAATTCCTGAATGGGGACTTGTTACTGGTTATCAGAAAGATGGTAAAGAATTTTTCTGCAGGACATATTTTGATAAAACAAAAGGATATGAGATTGCACAAAAAATGCCCTGGGTGATATTTGTTATTACTGATAAAGGAGAGGTTGATATTACCCCTCAATATAAAAACTCTCTTTTACTTGCGAAAGAGCTTTATAATACCGAAAGATTTGATAACTATTTCTCAGGTATAAAAGCTATTCAGGAGTGGATTAAAGACTTACAAGATGAGAAGTACTTTGATGAAATCGATGATAAGAGGTTCGAAGAAACAAATCTAGCAAACTGGTGGATATATTATAGTCTCCTTGATGCTCGTAATATCGCAACAAATTACTTGTCTGACAATATTGAAAAATTCAATGTAAATGAAGATTTAATTAATGAAATTATTGAAAAATATAAAACTGAAGTTGAGATTTTACAGAACGGCTTTAAAAATGTTCCGTCTCAAGAAATGATCAAAAGTGGCATGGAGTGGGATAATGAATTAAGAAATAAACAGATAGATACTCTGAATGAATTTTTAAATATAGAAATTGAAGTTAATAATATTCTCGAAAAAATAAAGTGATTTTTGAATTATGTCTAATCAACCTCCTAAAGTAATTGTATTTACATCACCATATTGTTCATGGTGTAAAAGAGTAAAAAGTTATCTTCATCAGAGTAGAATTAGATTTACAGAAGTTGATGTAACTAAAAATTCATCTGCTGCAAGAGATATTGTTAGAAGAACTGGCCAACAAGGCGTTCCTGTAACTCTTGTAAATAATAGACCTGTAATTGGATTTGATAGAGCTAAGTTAGATAGATTATTGGGAATAAAGGTCTGAAAGAATTATGAATATTGAACAAGGAATTTTGAATGATGAATGAACGAAAATACGAACAGTATGACCTAATCATTATTGGTGGTGGTCCTGCCGGACTTACTGCTGCTATTTACTCAAGCCGTGCAGGATTTAAAACATGCATCATAGAAAGTGGAATAGTTGGGGGAGAAGCAGCTTCTACTGACTTAATTGAAAACTATCCTGGTTTTCCTGATGGTATTTCAGGAATGAGATTGACTGAAAATATAGCAAACCAAGCAAAGAAATTTGGTGTAGAAATTATTACAGATAGAGTAGTTAAAATAAAAGAAGATCTCACTTCTCAAGATGATATATATAAGATAATTAATACAAGTTCTGGACAGATTAAAGCTAAAGCGATAATTATAGCAGTTGGCACCAAACCTAAGTTGTTGAATATTCCTGGAGAGAAAGAATATAAGGGTCATGGTGTTTCTTATTGTGCTACTTGTGATGGCTTCTTCTATAAAGATAAAAAGATTGCTGTAATTGGTTGTGGAAATTCTGGTATTCAAGAAGGATTGTTTCTCTTAAGATTTGTTAAACAAATTGAGTTTGTTGAATTTCTTCCCAAGCCTACTGCTGAAAAGGTTTTACTTGATAAAATCAAAAAATATGAGAATGTGAATTTTAATCTAAACAGTTCACTACTAAGCATAGAAGGTAATGGCAAATCAGTAACACATATAAAAATAAAAAATAATAAGACTGGTAAAATAAAGGAAATAAAAATCTCTGGTGTTTTTATCTATGTTGGATTAAAACCTAATACAGAATTCTTAGAAGGATTTGTTCAAAGTGATAAAGACGGATATGTTATTATTGATCAGAATCAAAAAACTAATGTTCAAGGAGTCTTTGCAGCAGGAGATGCTACAATTGATACTGTTAAACAAATTACTACTGCTGTTGGCTCAGGAGCAAGAGCAGCTATTAATGCAGGACATTATATTGAAAATATGAAATTTTAATTCTTAGATTGAATTAAAAAATAGTATCGGTCTCGGCCCGTCTTGGCTCCCGATGTATCGGGAGACAAGCGCCCAGACGGATAGGAGTATAAATGGCAATAAAATTGGATCAAAAAAATTTTGATGAAGTTGTTAACTCAGGTAAGGTAGTATTAGTAGATTTTTGGGCTGAGTGGTGTATGCCCTGTAAAATTATAACACCTATTGTAGAAGAATTAGCTAATGAATTTGATAAAGAAAAAGTTACCTTTGCAGAATGTGATGTACAATCCGAACAGATGATTGCACAAAGATATAGTATAATGGCTATTCCTACATTGTTAATATTCAAAGACGGAAAAGCTATGGACCAGGTAATAGGTGTTGTTCAAAAGAAAACTATTAAAGATAAAATTAATCTATATATTTCTTAGTCTTAAATATAATTACCAGTAATAGATTTTAACACTTTTTATTATCTGCAACTGTTTTAATTGAAAAAACCTTAAGTAAGAGATTTAAAAGATTATATTTCAGAACTATTCGGTTTCTGATTAATCTCAAGATATTATTGTATAGAATGAGTTATGCAAAATAGAGTAATTTCACTTCATTTGTCATTCCCGTGAAAACGGGAATCCATTCATTACAACCTGTCTTTTACTGCGTCTTCCCTCTATATGGATTCCCGATTCCCGATGTATATCGGGAGGAATGACATCTGTGAGCGTCTCGTCTTGGCGAAGCAAGCCGTAGCCAGGTTGGAATGACATGAGAATACAATTTTGCAGATCTAATTCAAACAGAAATTAGGAGAAATTAGTGTCAGAACAGGTAAAGATTATATGTGAAAACTGTATATATTGGAAAAATATACATTGTGAGAATTTCTCATCAAAATGGTTTGGTATGGTAACTTCCAAATCGCAAAATTGCGGACATTTTAAAGCAAAAAAAATAGAAAAGAAAAAGGTAGAATCTTCAAGTAATAAAAAAACAGAAAATAAAAAAGAGGAAGCTATAGAAAAATAAGTTTAGATAACTTTATATGACCTCCCAAAATAATTTGACTACAAAAAAAACACTTTGTCTTATTAAACCCGATGCTGTTTCTGCTGGAAAGATAGGTGAGATTCTTACAATTCTTGAAAATGATGGCTTCCATATTTTGAAAATGAAAATGATGAAAATGAACGATGATATTGCCCAGAAGTTTTATTGTGTTCATAAAAATAAGAATTTTTTTGAAGGATTAATTGAATTTATGACAAGTAGTCAAATTGCTGCGATGGTTCTTGAAAGAGAAGATGCAATAAATAGATTAAGAAGTCTGGTTGGAAATACTGATTCAAGGGTTGCAGCTAAAGGTACAATACGAAATCTTTATGGGACTGATGAAAGGAAGAATGCTATTCATGCTTCTGATGGTTCGGAGAGTGTCAAACATGAAATAAAGGTTATTTTTGATAATTAAATGAAAAACACAATCGATTAATATTATGAAATCTAAAATAGTTCTCCTACAAGGTGGTATATCTAACGAAAGAGATGTTTCATTAGAAACAAGTAATGCAGTAAAACAAGCACTCATTTCTCTTGGAAAAACAGTCCAAACAGTTGATCCTAAAGATTTTTATTGGAATCATAATATAAACTATTCTTTAATGTTGAAAACGATTTTAGAAAGCAAATGTGATAAAGTATTTAATGGCTTACATGGTGGTGATGGTGAAGGCGGAACAATTCAGAAATTTCTTGAACTATTTAATATTGACTTTACTGGTTCAAATTCTTTTGGTAGTTTCATTTCTATGAATAAGAAAATTAGCAAGCTATTAGCTCAGAATATGCAAATCAATGTTCCTAAATTTATCCCCTTTTATGAAAATGGAAGTATAATTATCGAAAAAATTTTGAAAAAGTTTTGTTTGCCTTTTGTTGTTAAACCAAATTCTTCAGGTTCATCAGTTGGAGTTACTGTTGTTGAAAACCAAGATCAATTACCAAAAGCAATAAATGATGCATTTGAACATGATAATGAAATTTTAATAGAACAATATATAGAAGGAAGAGAAATCACAGTGGCAATGCTCGGGAATAAACCACTTCCTGTTGTTGAAATCAAACCTAAAAATGGCTGGTATGATTATCTGCATAAATATACAAAAGGTGAGACTGTTTATGAAGTCCCAGCAAATCTCTCTAAAAAAGAATCAAATAAAGTCATAAAGTATGCTATTAAGATTTATAATGAATTCCAATGTCGAGATTATGCAAGAATTGATTTTCGTTATGATGGTAAGGAATTTTATTTCTTAGAAGTTAATACTTTGCCTGGTATGACGACTTTAAGTCTTGTTCCTATGGCAGCAAAAGTTATTGGCATAAATTTTAATGATTTAATTCATAGAATTGTTGAAAGAGATTGGGATTAACAGTAGCAGTGGCAGTTGGCTGTTGGCAGTAGTAAGTGTAATGAGAGAATCAGTTTGAGGTAGAATTTTAAAAAGAATATAGCAATAATTTATTAAATCATCCCCGCCTGCCACCATTTCATCAAGGTGCAGTGGGCAGGTTTGTGTATTTCCTCCTGAAGTGGATCTACCTCTGGCATGATGTGCCTTTGGACAGAAAGGATTTTAGATGAGACACACCTGTCAGCAAGCCCACACAATGGATTATGAAAATTATATTTGACTTGGAGTCGGCAAGTCTCTTGCCGAATTCAGCCGAGAGACTCGGCTACTCCATATAATATTAAAAGAGATTTTCAGATGAAACATACATGTCCCGAAAACAAATCGGGACACCCCATTAAATAGGAAAAGAGATTTAACGGGGCAAGCAAAGGAGCATGAAAATTACATTAGAGTTGTTGAATTTGTCATGTTAATAATTTTTTTCTTTGTGTCTTTGTGCCTTTGTGGCGAAAGGATTTTCAGATGAAAAAAATTAAGTTTAGATTTATATTGTTTTTTTCGATATTTGTGTTTTTTATAACAATCATTCTTTCTCTAACATCAATATATAAGAATTTAGAACTAAAATGGATAGATACAAATTTTTCTTTGCGAGGTAAAAAGGAACCATCTGACGAAATTGTAATAGTAGAAATATCTGACCAATCATTTAAAGAACTTGGTAGATATCCTTTTCCACGAAGTTATTATGCAAAGCTCATTGAGAATTTGAACAAAGCTGGTGCAAAGTTAATAATATTTGATATTGAATTCTGTGAACCAACTTTACCTGAAGAAGATGAGCAGCTTGCTGAGACTGCAGCACTTTACGGAAATGTTATTTTTGCAGGAAAATTGATTGAACAAAAAATTGGCGGTTCTATTCATAAAAGTATTCTAAAACCTATACCTGATATTAATAAACGAAATCTTGATTGGGGACTTGTTAGAATATCACAAGATCCTGACCATTTTGCAAGGCAATATAGCCTTTTTGCAAATTTTCAGGATATAGAATATTACTCACTTGGAATAAAAGCATTACAATCTTTAATTAGAGCGAAAACAAAAACTGAGCCCCGTATTCTTAATAGAGGAGCAAAATTTGGAGTTGGTCATTATATTTTTCCAAAATATTCAGCAAATACTACATTTATAAACTATTACGGTCCCGCATATACTTTTCCAGTGTATTCAATGGATACAGTATTAGATGATGAAAAGTTTACTACATTTAGTGAGCATGAATTTGATTTTGAATTTAACACTTTTGATGAATATTTAAATCATAAAACCTTTCAAGATAAGATTGTATTTGTTGGTGCTACTGCAGAAGAGTTACATGACCTTTTTCCAACACCATTTTATAGTTATGGAAAAGAAAGAAAGCTTATGCCTGGAGTTGAGATTCATGCAAACTTTTTGGAAATGGTTCTACATAATAATTCAATATCTACATTTAGTTTTTTATATTTCTTAATTGGATTATTGGTTTTCATATTTCTTATTAATTTTATTTTTCAATTTATCAAGAAGCCCTTTATTAACATAATATCATCATTTGTTCTGATAGGAGTTTATCTTTATTTTGTTTATTACTTTTTTAGTGCAAAAAACATATTGATAAATGTAACTGAGTTCCCAACAGCAATTTTAATTTCCTTTCTTGGTAATTTGGTTCATCAATATTATATTGGGAGTAAGGAAAAGCGATTTATAAAAAATGCATTTCAACATTACCTTTCACCAACTGTTATAAAGCAACTTACTGAAAATCCAGACATGCTTAAGCTTGGAGGAGAAAAAAAGGTGCTAACAGCTTTCTTCTCTGATATAGCAAATTTTTCTACTATTTCTGAGAAGTTAACTCCTGAAGAACTGGTAAATTTGTTGAATGAATATCTAACAGATATGACAGATATTATCCTTGAACATGAAGGAACAGTAGATAAATTTGAGGGTGATGCTATAATTGCATTTTTTGGTGCGCCAGTTTCTTTTGAAGACCATGCAAGAAGGGCTTGTTTAGTAAGTATTGAGATGCAAAAACGGCTTGCAGAGTTAAGAGAAAAATGGTCGAATGAGAAGCATTGGCCCAAACTTGTTCATAATATGAAAATGAGGATCGGACTAAATACAGGTCAAATGGTTGTTGGTAATATGGGATCGAAAACTCGAATGGATTATACAATGATGGGAGATTCAGTCAATTTAGCTGCTCGTTTGGAAGGAGCTAATAAGCAGTATGGAACATATTCTATGATTAGTGAATTTACTTACGAAGCAGCAAAGAATTTTATTGAAGTACGGGAACTGGATATGATTCGTGTGGTTGGTAGGTTAGAACCAGTTAAGGTCTATCAGCTATTATGCAGGAAGGGTGAACTTCCTGAGGATGAGGGTAAACTCTATAAGTTATTTGCCCAGGGTATTAATTTATATCGCAAACAACAGTGGGATAATGCTATCCTAAAATTTGAAAATGCCTTGAAAGTAAATGATGATGAGCCATCTAAAAGATATATTGAAAGGTGCAAACAGTTTAAATTAAATCCTCCACCAAAAGATTGGGATGGTGTCTTTACTCTTACTACTAAATAGTGGTAAACTCAAAACCTTCAGAATGGTTGCAAACCTTCGGAATGGTTTTGAAACAAAGAAATATATTTAAAAATATCCGGTAATTTTTTTAAATAAAAATCTGCACCTTTTAGATATTCCATTGGAAGTGTAGTAGCAATAACAGCACAGCGTATCCCAGCAGCTTTTGCAGATTGGATTCCTAAAGGAGCATTTTCCACAACCAAACATTCTTCTTTTTTATATCCCAGCTGAGTTTGGGCAATTTCGTAGGGGTCTGGGTTTGGCTTTGCTCTTGGAATATCATCACCTGTAACAATTATGTTAAATAAAGCCCTTTGCTCTGATGTTAATGCTTTCTCCATATTTTTTTTGGCACAAGCAGTAACTAATGCACATTTAATTCCTAATTTACGCAATTTTCTTACTGTATCAAGTGCATCAGGATAAAATATAACCTTAACGATTGAGCGATAATATTTTCGTTTTTCTTCAATAAAATCATTCCATTTTTCTTCTGGGATTTGTATTCCACTTTCTTTAATAAGGATAGGAAGGATTTCCTTAGAACTTCTACCTTCATGAATAAGGACGGTGAGTTCTTTAACCTCACCGTCCTTTCTTTTAAACATCTCCTGCCAGGCAAGAAAATGATAATGAAGTGTATCTACAATTACACCATCTAAATCAAATAGAATTCCTTTTACCGGCATGTTACATGTTCAAGTAACTATTTCTTTTCCTTTTTAGAACACAGAAGAAATACAATAGTGAATAATAAGAAGGCATTTGCTACATGGAAATAATTCGCAGGATGAAGTACGCCCAGAAAGGGTTGACCTTTCATAAGGAAATCAATTAAGCCGAATAACATCAAGATAGCAGCAATTATCCCACAAATCCAAACAAGTATTTTCATTCTTCCTCCCTTTTTCTTTTTTTATCCATTATATTAGTGGATAAAATTTTCCTATTTTTTTTCTAACTCTTCTAATATTTTAATGTATTTTTGAGCTTCAGTATTTTTACCTATTTGTTGAAGTCCTAAAATAATAAAACGATATGCATCTGAATTTTCTTGTTCAATTGCAATCCATTTTTTCCCGTATGTTACTAAATTTTCATATTCCTTTAAGTTGCTATATGAATAGCAGATATATTTAATCGCATCAAGTTCAGTCTCACTTAGGTTTATAATTTTTTGATAATATGAAGCTGCTTCTTCATAGTTTTGATTATTAAATTCATTATCAGCAATTTTAGAAAGTAACTCAATATTTTGAGGATCAAGTTCAATAGTTATTTTATAATATTCGAGTGTTTTCTCAGGGTTATTTAGGTTCGAATAACATACTGCAATATTAAATGGCCAATCTGCATTTTGAGGTTCAATTTTAGCTAATTCTTCATAATATTTAATTGCATTATTATAATCTTTTTTAAAATAATATGTATTAGCTAATGTTTTCCTGGAAGCAGTATCGTTAGGTAATTTTTCGGCTATTCCAATAAAAATTTCAGTTGCTTTTTTAGATGAGTCAACTTTTGCATAAACATTTGCAAGCATTACTTTAGATTTAAGACTATCAGGGAAAATCTTAACAGCGTCTTTGAAAGCTTGAAGAGAGTTTTCAAAATCTTTTTCATTGTAAGATTTAAGTCCTTGATTGTATAATTCAGCCCAACAAATAACATAAATATTACTTATTTCCTCTTCTTTTTGTGGATCTAATTCTAATGCTTCTTTTGCATAATTATAAGCACTAAAGTAATCTTTTTTATATTGCCCATAGATTTTAGACATAAAAAGATATGCTTCGACATTTGTCGGGTTGCTTTCAATCTCTTTCTGAAGGTATTCAATAGCTTTATCAGGATCATTTTCATCCCGTATTGCAAGCTTTGCTGTTCTCATATACATACTCTGACAAGCAAATAATACGCTTAAACAGATAATCAGGATTGTTATTAATAGTATCTTTGTATTCATCAAACTCCTCCACAAATTTTTCTTTAAAATTTAATAAATATTTTATAAGTCAAGATTTTTACTTACAAACAGTAAGATTTCTTAACCTATAACTATACAAAAAATACAAATGCAATTTATCAATTACTGGTGGTTCTGTACTATTAACTCACTACTCCTCATCCTTCAAACTTTTTTTATAATTAGTTTTAGATTTTCGACAGTTACAACTTCGATTTTCTCATCCTTTTTTATACTTCCTTCAATTGATTCAGCCTGCCAGAGTTCTCCTCTTACAAATACTGTTCCTTCTGGTTTTAAAGTGGTTATTGCATATCCTTTCTCACCAATTATACCTTTTCTACCAGTTGTGACTTTTTGGTGATGAACTTTATATACAAGTGTAGCAAGTAACAAAAAGAACAGTATAGTAAATACCCCCACACCAATTATTAATGAGATGGATATTTTGAGAAATGGTGCGCTTGTCTGAATTAACATTAATGAACCTAATATGATACCCACAACACCTCCAATGCCTAATATTCCTGAGGATTGGACTCTTATTTCTAATAGAATTAATATCACTCCTGCAACTATAAGGAGAATCCCAACAAGATTTACAGGAAGATTTGATAGTGCAAAAAAAGCTAATAATAAAGCAATTGTCCCAAAAACACCAGCAAACCCAATTCCTGGTGAAGAAAATTCTGCGATAATTCCATATATACCAAGCATTAAAAGAATATAAGCAATATTGGGATTAGAAATATGATAAAAGAATCGTTCTAATAAACTCATCTTGAGAGGGATTACTTCTATGTCTTCTGTTTGTAGCACAATCTTTTTATCATTTTTTTCAATTTCAATATTATTAATTTTTGCAAGTAGATTAGTTCTTGACTTAACGACATAATCAATAATATTTTGTTCAAAAGCTTCTTGGGCAGTTAGAGATATACTTTCTGTTATCATTTTTTTTGCAACTTCTTCGTTTCTATCTCTTTTTTGAACAATTGAAGTCATATAAGAGACCATATCATTGAGGATTTTTTTCTTCATTGTTGAATCAATCTTTGCACCCATAGTAACAGGATGAGCAGCTCCGATACTGGATGTAGGCGTCATTGCGGTAATATCACAAGCCATCATAATAAATGCACCAGCAGATGCAGCATGAGCTCCTTCTGGGGTAACATATCCAATTACTGGAATGGATGAATTCATGATTTTTGCGATGATTTTTCGCATTGAAGTATCAAGACCACCCGGTGTATTGATTTCTAATAAAATTGCATGAACATTATCTTTTTCTGCTTTTTCTATGTTGTTTACTACATAATTTGCAATTGGAGGTCCAATTACTCCATCAATTTCTATAAGATAAATTTCATTAGAATTATATGCTTCCAAAATTGTAAAAATTGATAAAAAAAACATAAGAATTAAAATTTTATTTGTCATTATTTTCTCCATACATAATTTATAAATTTTATAGAAAATGTGTCAATTATTTTGTATTAATTTATGTTAAATTTGACAAATAAATTCTCACTTTTAATTGATAAAAAACAGAAAGGAGATACCAATGCAAGTGAAAAAGGCTTTATATATAGGATCATCAATTTGCATAATTTTTATTATGTCATGTGGTAATACAAATCAGGAAGAACAAAATATTTATGCTCAATCCAATTTCTGGAAAGATGGTTATTTCCATCAAACAAATGTTATTACTCCTGACAAAGGTGAGAATACAATAAGAGCAAAAGTAGATGGCAAGTGGCAGGAGTATACTCTTCAAAAGTTCCCTGAACATTTTTTAGAATGGAATACTGAAAGACGAAAAGAAACAATTGAAGTAATTAAAGAGATGATAGCTGCAAAAGGAAAACCCTCAAAAGGTCCTGACCTATCTGGACCTCATAATGGCATTGTTGCTTCTTATGGATTTGAAAGAAAAGATTCAAAATTCAAATTAAATAATGCTGTAAAAGGCATGGGATTTTTGCCAAAAAGAGAAAAGATAGAAGAAATAATGAAATTGCTTAAAGATACAGATGATGCATCATTTCCCGAAAAATTAGAAAACTTGATCCACTTTTATGAAAATGTTGATTCTCTTTTTGATTTAGACAAACAGGGTTCACTTGAATTATATTCCACTCCTAAGTTTGAAACCCAAACATTCCTAAATCAGATGACAAATCCAATTTCCACTATTGTGTTTCTGGATATTCCATCATATAAGCTAAAAACAATTGTGAGATTGTTACATCCTGATGACCCGAACCTTACTGAGTATGAAAAGAATGTTGTGAGATATATTAATGATATTCACAGCTATTTTCATGGGAAATTTCCCAGAGATTATATTGCAGTAATCTATTATGTTGTAGAAATTTATGATAATTCACCAGGCAGAAGAGATGCAATGGGCAGAAGGATAGTGCCTTAAAAATTTTAGATTAACAATAAAAAATTAAAATTTATTTAATAAAAGTATCAGTAAACGAACACTTTTTCTGAGATATTCTATCTGATTATCTTTGAAATAATATTTATTATTCATAGCTTGGATCAAGAATCTTTCCCATAAATAAAATAGTCTCTGACCTGTCATCTCTAATTACAAAAAAGAATGGACGATTTACAATAAAATTTGGTGGAATACCACTTGTCATACTAACAACAGTTGCGGCAGCAGCTTCGCTTCCTTGTTCGTTTACTTCTATGAAGGCTTTTTGTTTTACATAATTAATCCAAAGAGGTTTTACATCAGACATTCCTCCAAAATTAGCAGAAGGATTAAAAGCTATACCCATTCCTAATGCAATTAAAGCATCATTTAGTTCTTTTTCATATTCCAATTTAAATTTAGGAAGTCCGAATTCAAAACATTCATATTCTTCTTCATATTCAAAGATATTTGCTAAACTATCAAAAGAATTCATCCAATTATTCCAATTTTCAGCATCTATGCTTGCTATGAAATCATCTAAATTATATTCCCCGCCAGGAAGAAAAACATACATTGATACTTTATCTCGTCCATAAGGCATTCTCACAGCACTAAAATTATTATCGAAATAATATTTATAATCCTTACCTGAACTTTTCATCATTAAGACAGTTTTGGTAGTTTCATCAGAAAGATGAAAAATATCTTCTTCTGTATCAGCTTCGTCAAATTGGAATTTCCATTGTCCTTTGAAATACAAAGCATTTATCAAAAACATCATTTCATCTGGACTGATTTGCTGAATTAAATCAGTAATTTTGCCATTTGTATTCTCTTCAACCCAAGTATTTATAATATCTGGAGCATTGGGTAAATTAAAGTCAAGATTAGAAACTTGAGACAAATAAAAGTTTTCATTTCTTTCTATAAAATCAGGTTTAACAGGAAAACCATCTCTTATCCAGATTGAATTTGCAATACTTAACTCAACTTTTGAGTCGCATCTTTGAAGACTTTTAATTAGTTTTAGGAATTCTTCATTTACTTCATCAAGACTCATATTTTGAAATTCCAGAGTGGTTGACATAGCTTCATAAGTTCCTTCTAAAGCACCATTATAAGTCATTGCAAGAGCAATAGATAAACTTAATGGTGATATAAAAATATTTTCATTGCTGTTTTGTTCTTCAATTTTATTAAAAATTTTAAGAGCAAATTTGAGATTAGCAGAAGTCAGTTCTTCATCAACAGAATATGCTAATGAATCAACTTTTGAATAATCGTCATTGTTTCCATTACCAGGTGATGTTGTTTTAGATGAACAACCAAGAATAAGAATTCCGATTAATATAAGGCTTACACAAAATTTTCGCATTTTTCCTCCCAAAATGAATTTCTTCATATAATTTTAAACCTTTTAATTCCAATCAAATTTTACATTGACTTGCTAACAACCAGACTATCTAACGGGAGTTAACATCATTGGCTTATTGGAACTGGTGCTTTTAAAATCATCAAATTATATTTCATTTTTACCATATTTCTCTTTACTTTTAAATATTTGAAGCATTGTACTTTCCATTGAATGCATAATGGATTCAATAAGCTCGACTGTGCCTTTTTTACTTCCGTGCGCTAAAGATTTTAGGTAACTATCCTCTTTAAAGCATTTATTAACTTTATTTTCAATATTTTCTAATTCATCAGCATTTTCTATCTCATTCTTTGGCCCGAAAAGTAAAAATCGGATTCTTTGTTTAAGAGATACGCCACTCTTTTTATCAGGCGTTGGTTTCCACCATTCCGTTTTTTTTACCTCAGCATTTGAAGCCAATTTAGAAATAATTGTAGACAATATATCTCGCATTGTATGAGCTGCTTGGGCCTTTTTATCTAGAGATGTAGAATTAATTGTTGTCCAAGCACCTTTTCTACGTTCAGGCAATTTAGGGTCAATTTTGAAAAGATAACTATCTATTTCATTTTCAATTCTTGAATATTCCAAAATATTTGGTGTTTGAATATTGTACTTCTCATGGATATTAATATTCGGGTTTTCTATCTCAAGATGATTTATTCCACTTTCAGCTAAATATAAGGAACCCGTTGCACCTGTTACCTCTGTACTTACACTTAGAACTACATCACTAAAATGCTCTTGACTAGCAAATATTTTTTCCTCAACTTGTTCTAGTTGATCTAATATATATAATGAAGATTTCATTATTTCTTGAATATAAGGATTAAATTCAGGAAAGTCGTTAGATAATTTTTCGTAATTATTTAGTTGGTTTAAGAAATGTTTTGAATATGCCTGTCCAATTTTTCCATCATTAACTAATGCATTACCAAATTCCTGGATATCGTAGCCCTGATTCTCAATGCGTCCAAATTTCTTATAAAGTTTTTCCAAATTTTCTTTAAAGTTTTTATATTTTTCTTTCATGCCAATCCTTAATTGTTTGAATTATTTGAAAAAGCACCTAATATATATTCTGCTTAATTATTCAGAATATCGTTCTTTGTATTTCTCTGTTAATTCCTTTTAAATTTTGACAGTTAGTAAAATATTAAAATAACAAAAATCATGTATTTTATTTCCAATATTCATTATAATTGTTCCTATATCCAAAGTTAACCTTTTTTTAAAAAATTATTGTAATCTGTCAAGGGAAAAATCGTTTAAATAATTTTCTAAAATTGTAATTTGTAGGGTCACTTCCCCGAAGTGACCGTTATTTTTGAGAATTTCATTCCGAAGCTATATTATCATAAGAATAATTTGACACTATATATTCTTCATTATTTTTTTTGATAAAAACATATATCTGGAGAAAGTATGAATAAACAAAAATTTATTATAATATTAATCTTACTGTTTAGTGTAAGTTTGTTATTTTCTCAAGAAGATAACTTTAACAAAAGAATTATTAAATTAAGAGATGATAAAACGATATCAAACGATTCACTTTTTACGCTTCTTTCAAATTGGAATGAATTTCCACAGCCAGATAGCACAGGTGTATTTATTCAATATTATAATCAGATTAATGATACTTTACAAGCTCCATATATTGTTTATATTCCTGCAAATTATCAATGTCAAAGTAAGACTCCATTAATTGTATATCTTCATGGTGGTGTAGGTAGACAAGAATTCATTGAAGACTATATGGAACACATTCAAGATAATACATTTGTGCAATTTGCTGAAAAGAATAACTGGTTGATGCTATTCCCACTGGGAAATAAAGATACGGCTTGGTGGGATTTGAGTGGAATAAATAATATAAAACAGCAGATACGAATTCTCAAATCAAATTATAATATTGATGATGACAGAATATACATCACAGGCTTTTCTGATGGTGGGTCTGCTTCTTTTCATTTCGCTCTGGTTGAACCAAATGATTTTGCTTGCTTTTATTCTCTGAATGGATATATCTCTGTTGGTTCAATAGTTACTGATACACCAGTTTATATTTCTAATCTTATGAATAGGTCAGTTTATGCAATAAATACGGATTTAGACAGATTGTATCCATCAGCAAAGATGAAACCACTTATGGAGCTGTCCTTGCAAGCTGGAGCAAATTTGCTTTATAAAGAATATTTTGGCATTGGACATGAATTTGCTTATGCTGATAATGAAGTTCCTATAATGATTGAGCATATGAGAAACCATGTGAGAGATGTGTTTAGACCAGAAATTTATTGGGAATCATGGTCATCTGATTACAGCCATTGTGATTGGCTGGAAATTGTAAGTCTGGATACTGCAGAAACTGCAAAAGCATGGCAAAAGAAATATCAAATAGAAATGATCGATGATAGGATTCAATTTGGATTTTATCATGATACGGATTATGATAAACCCGGGATTAAAGTTAAGAATCTTGTTGAAGGAGAATGTGTGGCAAAAGAGATGGGTTTGGTGCCCGAAGATGTTATTATCAAAATGGATGGTATTGAAACAGAAGATATTGATGATATGGATAGTTTGAAAACCTTTAAAGCACGAGGAGATGAAGTTAAACTAACAGTTTTGCGAGGAAAAGAGCAAATTGAATTGCATGGTCAATTTCCGGATACAACATATTATGATGCATTTAAATATAATAAACCATCAGGAGCTATTCGAGGAACATACTTTGGAAACCATTTTAATATAGAAACATCGCGAGTGGGTAAATTTGCAATTTATCTGCATCCAGATATGGTCAATTTGGAAAATCCTGTGTCTGTTAAAATAAATGGCAGAGAAGTATTTAATGATAATGTAAATATAGATAGAGATTTTATGATTGAAAATTTTATAAAAAATAGAGATAGAACTGCATTGTGGGTAAAGAGATTGATATTTGATATTTGATATTTGTCTTCGGTCTGTCATTCCTGAACTTATTAGTCCCCCCGATTTCATCGGGGAGCCTGAACGGATCGGGAATCTATAGTAAGTCATAATAAATTAGAAATTTGATACTTGAATTCTGGTTATGTTTTGTCATTCCCGAACCTATCGGGAATCCATAGTAGGTTATAGTAAATTAGAAATTTGTGCATAAATAAAAAATTTCAAAAAAACTTTGTTAAATTTATTTCAAAAAACTTGCAAAATGATTATATCAATTTAAAATATAATTTAAAATAATAAATTATTAAAACATTGATGCTATTTGTATTATTAAAATTTATATGAGTATAAAATGTAAGATAAAATATATATGAATCCACTATAAAAAATCAAATTTAAGTATTAGTAAACCGTTAAAACGGTTATAATCATATTGAGGTTTCATTAACCACCAACTTAAGTTGGTGGTTAATAACAACTTAGAAATACTCAACCGTTTCAACGGTTTCTCAAATCGGTATAAATTATAGAAATATTTCATTTTATGACCTTTTTATAGTAAACTCATATATATTTAAAAAATTAATGATAATTTCAAACTAACTAAATTCTTATGTTCTACAAAAACTTAAAGCCATTTTTATCAAAGTCCGATTTAATAAATCAATTTAACTGGCTTATTAAGATTCAGAAGCCAAAGCAGATTTTTGGTTTAACTGATTCTGTAAAATCTCTGCTTCTTGCTCATATTTTTTTCATAACGAAAAAACCTATTTTACACATAACGCAAAATGATGTAATTGCTAGAAATACCTGTGATGATTTAGAAATTCTGATTGGAAAAGATAATGTTCATTTTTTACCAGAATATGAACTTTTACCCTATGAGGAATTTTCACCAAGATTGAGTTGCCAGATTGAGCGAAGCAACACCCTGAGCAAAGCTGTCTTGGGTGAATCTGGTATTTTTATTGTTTCTATTAAAGAATTTCTTCGTAATATTAATCATCACGAAAATTACAAAACGAATATTACTTCTCTATCAAAAGGAAAGGAATATGATTTAGAAAAGCTTGTTTCAGATTTAATTGCTTGCGGATACAATCATACGAGTCAAATTTCACAAATAGGAGAAATAAGCAAGCGCGGTGGAATAATAGATATATTCTCGCCACAATTTGAAAATCCTTTCAGACTTGAATTCTTTGGTGATGAGATTGTTTCAATCAGAGAATTCTCTATTAAAACTCAATGCTCGATCAATGACAATTATAATGAAATAATCATCCAACCGATAAGAGAAATTTCTCTTTCACCCTTCGTTCCTCCCCGATTAAATCGGGGATCATCTGGACTACGGGGAACAGGCAATAGTCTTTCCGCTTCATCTCCAAATGAGCTATTAGAAAGAATTTCTGCAAAAGGCTTTTATGATGGCATTGAACAAGATTTTGCAAAACTTTTAGATAGAACTGCCACCTTCTCTGAGTATTTTAATTCAGAAAATACTTTTTTGGTTTTTGATGAATTTCAGAATTTCTATAATATCGAGAGGAATCTCTTTGAGGAAATTGAAAAGTGTTACAAAGAAAAGCTCAATATCATTCCAGAAAAATTAATTCCAAAACCTGATGAATTCTTTTCTAAATTTGATAGTCTGGATTTAGATAAATTTTCAAAATTCTTCTTTAGTCATAGTGATTATCATCTTTCTGAATGTTCACTTTATATTCCATTCAAATCCCAGATGAATTTTAATAGTAATTTTAATCTTCTTGAAGATGAAATTGATTTACTTCTTCAAAATGGATTTACAGTTTTCATCCAATCTGATAATAAAAGCCAGAGTCAGCGAATGCAGGAGATTTTATCAGAATATCAAGATAAGGTAAGATTTGAGGTAGGTGTCTTTCAAAACGGCTTTATATTTGATGATGCTCGTCTTGCAATTTTTACAGATCATGAAATATTTAATAGGTATAGGCAGAAAAGACGATTTGCACGATTCAAAAAAGCAGAAGCACTTGCAGATTATGAGTCCTTACAAAATGGTGATTATGTGGTTCATATTGATTATGGTATTGGTTTGTATCAGGGATTGGAAAAGTTGAAAATTTCTCAAGGATCCGCCTTTGGCGGAAAGAATTCTGAGTTGGATTGTATTGTCATTCGTTATGCAGATGATGACAAAATTTTCGTTCCAACAGAACAATTAAATCTTATCTCAAAATTTTCAGCTCAAGAAGGGATTACCCCAAATATTCATAGAATTGGTGGTAGATTATGGGATAGAGTAAAGAAAAGAGTTAGGAGAGATATTGAAGAAATTGCAGCAGAACTTGTGTATCTTTATGCACAAAGAACACTTGTAAAAGGCTTTGCATTCTCCCCAGATTCAGAATGGCAAAAGGATTTGGAAGCATCATTTATTTATGAAGATACACCTGACCAGACTAAAGCAACCGAAGATATCAAAGATGATATGGAATCTGCAATTCCAATGGAACGATTGATTTGTGGTGATGTTGGTTTTGGGAAAACCGAAGTGGCGATTCGTGCTGCTTTCAAATCAGTGATGGACAGCAAACAAGTTGCCTTTCTTGTTCCAACAACCATTCTTACAGAACAGCATTATATCACATTTTCAGAGCGATTAAAGGATTATCCTGTCAGAGTTGAAATGCTCAGCCGTTTCATCACTCCTAAAAATCAAAAGCGAATTATTGATGGCTTGCAGTTTGGTGAAGTTGATATTGTAATCGGCACACACAGATTGCTTTCTGATGATGTGAAATTTAAAGATTTGGGTTTGATTATTATTGATGAAGAACAAAGATTTGGTGTGAAACAAAAGGAGAAGTTAAAAGCATTAAAGGCGGATGCAGATATTCTTTTTCTTTCAGCAACTCCAATTCCAAGAACTTTGAATATGGCACTTTCCAGAGTGAAAGATATGACGATTATGAATATTCCGCCTGAGAATCGCTTGCCAATCCGAACCGCGATAATTCCATACAACGATGATATAATTGAACTGGCTATCAAGCGAGAGGTTGACAGGCAAGGTCAGGTTTATTTTCTACATAATCGTGTTGAAACTATTTTTGCAATGAAGCAAAGATTGTGCAATTATATGCCAGATATTTCATTTGAAGTTGCTCACGCACAAATGCCAGAAAGGACTTTGGAGAAAGTGATGTTTGATTTCTATCATTATAAATTTGATGTTCTCATTTGCACTACTATAATTGAGTCTGGAATTGATATACCCAATGTCAATACAATTATAATTAACAGAGCTGATAAATTCGGTTTAGCACAGCTTTATCAACTGCGGGGACGAGTTGGTCGTTCTGACCGCCAGGCTTATGCCTATCTTATTGTGCCGACAAAGATGACAAACACTGCTTATGAAA
>JAGMCF010000076.1 GCA_023129415.1 Candidatus Cloacimonadota bacterium | reverse complement strand
ATAATTGAATTTTCCCAAAAACGGATATGTTTGGCTCTTCTTTTGTATCCATCTATTAGAGTCATACCTATTATTGCTCCCGGGAGATATCCCATAAAAAATTCTACTCCCCCGATATCTTGTCCTTCCCTTGCTGATTTCGGGGCATAGAGCATATTTCCTGTCATTATCCCCATTAATGGTCCTGTTACTCCAAATCCAAATAAAAAATTCCCAAATCCTGAAGTCTTAGTAGATTGCATGCGTATGTTTTTGGGAACGAGGATATAGTATTCCTTATCAGCTTTCCTTCCAAGGAAATAACCTGCTACAGCGCCAGAAATTCCACCGATGAATGCACCCCAATGGGGCGCATACTTGTGTTTGTAGGAATAGAATTCTTCTGTCCACCAACCATCTGTATGAAATTCGGTTCGTTTAACTTTCTTCTCTTGGATTCCCTTTCCAACCAGCATACCAACAGCAGCACCTAAGGTAAAACCGAGTAACCCGCCAACACCACGATAGGTCCCTTCTCGATCGGACAGAATCTCTTCTCGCCACCTTTCTTTGGTCCACTTCTCTTTTGCCAATATTTTGGCCTGCTCCTTAGCTTCAAAGATTTTAGCTTGATCCTTGACTCCTATGATTTTAGCTTGATCCATGGCTCCTATGATTTTAGGTTTTTTTTCAATATTTTTACGAAATTCTTCAAGAATTTCCTGGTCTACTTGCATGATTAGTTGTTGTTGTACTCCTTCTTTCATTTCAGTAATTTGTATCACCAAGCTACTATCTGGCAACTGAAGGATAACAGCAGATCTGAAGTTTTTTGAGCCAAGAGGGAGCTTATAATAGTCCCGTTCCCTCTGATCGATGATTTCACCTACTTTATCACTCAGGATGATTACCTTACCGGCTTCTGGTTCTGGTGATAGTTGCTCTTGATTCATAGCCTCTAACATGGGTAAAATGGCAAGACTCCATATCAATAAGAGTGTAATTGCTTTTTTTATTAATCTCATGGTATAATACCTCCTTTCTAGATTAATATAATAGATTTATCTTCTTTAAATCTGGGGATAAATAAAATACAAGGTCACGCCCAGAAAGAGAAAATACACCACGAAGATAGGCGTTTCCCGCATATGTTTTTTATTGATAAAAATATAGGTCACAATTCCAAAAAACAAGGCAAAAGGTATTAAGACAAGGCTTTTTAAAATGACAGGGACACTAAAGTAGGAAAGTAACACTAAAATTCCTATAACCCGCTTTCCTTTTTTCTCACCCAATAGAGTTGGAAGGGTAACAGTCCCTGTGGCTCGATCTCCCTGCAAGTCTTTGATATCAATCACATTGAAAGCAAGAGTGAATGCCACTAAAATGGTAAAGAGAATCCGCGGAGGAAAGCCATAAAAGCTGTAGTTATTTGAGAAAAGAATATATCCAGCCAGACAAACAATAGCAGAACATAACGCTATAATAAAAGTTGCCAAAAATGGCACCCTTTTCAATCGGAAAGGTGGAGCTGAATATATGTAAGAAAGTCCGCTTGTTATAAGAATCGTAACGAAAAATTGGTATCTGATTACTATTGCTCCAACAAGACCCAAGACTAAAAAGATTAAATTCACTTTCCGATATTCGTCTGAATGTAAGGTTCTGGTCACCAGAGGACGAGAAGGATTGGAAATTTTATCTCCTTCCAAATCATGAAAATCATTTATTCCCACTGCCCACCACCATGCTAAAGCAACTGAGTAAGCTGATGTGAATAGTATTAAAACAGGAAACGGAGAATCCCAAAAATTATCAGGATACATAAATTTATATCCCAAGAACATGCCAATTCCAAGCATGCAGAGATAATGAAAGACTCGCAATCCCCGAATGTTTTTTAGGATTACCAGGAATTTTTGTCTGTTATAATACCAATACCAGAGACCTAATTCCACCAGAAGAATTGGAAAAAAGACAAGAATTATTTTGTGGTTGAAAGAATAAAAATGATTTAACACAACTTCTGCACTAAACAGTTCTTCTGTACCTTTGATAGAGCCAATCAAATTCCAAATAAAAGTCATTATGGATGGCATTGAACCCAGAACAAATAAAACAATATATAAAGCAATCAAACCTACTATGATTGAAATTACTTTACCTGTTTTTAGAAACAGGTAGCATCCAACAAGAAAAAAGACGATTATCAACTCGATTTGAATGCCAGGAGTTATACCTCGACCAGTATAGCCCCAAGATAATGTAATGAATTTATGGAAAAGAAAGGGTAAATCCCCGAACAGATACGATATGTTATACCCTTCACCTCCAGACAGCAAGAGGTCTAAAATTGGAGCAAGTAATACAATAGGAAAAAAGAAGAGTATAATTTTTGTGACTCTTATAATTTTCTCTCTTGTTAGCCAAAACAAGATAATAATCAAAGCCAATAAAAGACAGATATAAAATATTGGATAGTGAATGAAATTGGCAAGAGAGGACACAGGGGTCAAGAAGTTATCTATATCAGAAAAGGTCTCAAGAAAGTTTCTTAGAAAGATGATGCAGAAAAGAGTGATCATAAATCCTTGAAAGGATATCCGACTGTTTTCCAAAATATGTATAAATCTTTTAAGTCTGTTTATCATATATTTTCTTCCTTAATTTTATGTAGTTTTTATTAAAGAAATCTAAAACTCTTCACAATAAATTCAAAATCTCTGATGAATTCTGTGTAATGTTTTTCTGGAACAGTGCATGTGATAATAAAACCGACTCGATTCTTGACCAGACAAAGATACCGAAATCGCAGAGAAGGTGATACTTGTTTATTTAAACACTGAAGATCATAGAAAGTGTTATGATTAATTATTGTTTTCTTCCAGAAAATAACTTCATATCTATGAGTTGCCAGGGATTTCCGATTTTTTTCTCCATATTGTTCAGCAGTCATCATATTAGATAAAAATTCAATTGTAATGGTCACATTAGGGATAAAATCTTCAATCATCGCTTTTGACTTTATAATTACCAGCACTTCTGGAATACCTGTTTCATCTGTAATTGTCCAACCAGAATCAGGACATGATATACGGTAACCACACTGCGGATCAGTATACAGGTTAGGAGGAGAACCTTTTTGTTCCTTACAATTTGCATTAAGTTGCAAGCCAACCATTACACTTATTAAGCTAAAACACAATATCTTTTTTATCATATCTTCGTTCCTTTATCTAAATCATCTCACATTTGTTTTTAGAGATATAAAGGTTAAGGGTTTAGGAAGAGGAGAGGGTATGCTGGAGAAAGTGTTTCTGATTTCTTCAACTACTTTTCTCAGGAGATTAATTGGACGGGAGGTGATAGCTAATATCGCTCCCTTATTGGCAAATTCTAGAGCAATCGCTTTGCCGATTCCTGAGGATGCTCCTGTTATGAGCACTTTAGCATCCTGAATTTTTATTTTATTTCTTCTAAACGAGTGATGTATTTTGCTATTCATTTATTATCACCTTGTTTTAGACTTTATAATCGTCAAACACTTGATTTTTCTCTAAAAGAGAACCAGTGTGTCTTATTCTTCCAAAGTGTTAAAATTAGAAAAATGCCAAAAACAAAACACATTAGGTTTATTAGGACATTTAAGATAGCTTCTCCAACACCGATAAGATATATTCCATTTTGAATATTAAACGAGGTATCTAGAAGCCCAAGGAAAATAAGTGAAGCTCCACCCATCAAGGAAAACAAAATACCAAAAAATTTATACAGTAATAAACCAATACCACCAATAATTAATGATATAGCAAGCAAAAGATCTGGTATTGTGAATGAATGTTCAAAAGCTAAATATATTTCTTTTAGATGACTATCAGAAATATTTACCATATCTGTCGTAAAAAATGCTACCCAGAAAGAAACGATACCAAGTGCAATAAAAATCTCAAGTATGGCGATAATCTTAAATTTCTTGAATCTTGCATCCTTTTCCATTATTTTTTCTCCTTGCTTTATTAAAACTTAGATTCCAAGTTTTGAAGCATAATCGATTAAACCTTTGATGTAATCTTGTGGATTTTGACTTGCATTTATAGAAAGGTTTCTTATAAAAGCTGTATCAATGGCAACCAACCCATCCTTATTATTAATTTTTACTCCATCACCCTCTTTTATCTCGCCAATCAGGACTGGATCCCAATCTATTTTTTTCGCTGCTTGGATAAATTCAGATATGTCTTTAGGGTGTATTGTAAAACAGAGTTCAAATTCACCATGAACTCCTGCCAGAAGCAACCAGGATGGAATGTTTAGCGATTTGCATATTTCTGATGCTGAAGGATTTAAGATTTCATCCCAATTATTATTCAAAATAAATTGTTTTTTGTTAAGTCTCATTAATTGGTCTAATGTATGAATTACACCATCACTAGTGTCCATACAACAAGTGGCATAATTACGAATTAGTTGTCCTTCCTTAATTCTCGCAATTGGACGATAGGAGCTTTCGGGAAAATATTCCTCAGGTAATTTAGCCAAATGCACTAATGCAATAGCGTTACCACAACCAGCACAACCACTTAAGAAAAGGAAATCACCAGCCTTGCAACCGATGCGAGTGACTTTCTTATTCTGAGGTACAAGACCTATGGCACAGCCGGTTAGAGAAATCGTACGAGTGGTATTAGTATCACCACCTAAAATAAAAACACCTAATTTTCGGCAAGCAGCTGACATCCCTTGAGCAATGTTCTGGCAAAAAGCTTTGCTTCTCGTTGACTCAATTGATACTGAAACAACAATCCCTAAAGGTTTCGCTCCTACTGCTGCTAAATCGCTGAAGTTTGACATTACTGTAACCCATCCCATAGTGAAAGGGTCCTTGTATAAACCTTTTGTAATCTCCTCAGCAACCGAATCAATTGTAATTGCTAACAGGTGAGAATTATCTTCTCCTATTTGGATTAGTTCAGCATCTGACTCGTGGGGGTTATTTTCTTGAAGAGGAGATCTGTTAAAGTTTTGCACCCATGAGTTTATATCCAAATTCTCCAAGATTTTTTCCATAGTATTCATGCGCAACACCTCACAGTTTTTGGGAGAAGCTCAAATTTTACATCATTTGTTTGTACAACTTCACCATCAAGTTCAAGTGCGAAAGGTTGTTGAGCTGTAACAGACAGACCATTTGTTAACCATGAATAGGTATTAGGACGACCCTGGAATTGTTTTTTATAAAGATTTATTAAAATCTTGATTGCCTCAGGAATCGTCATATTGGCACAGAGATTCACACCAAGGTTCCCATCATCAGGATCAATATGAGTATCATAACAAAGTCCTCCAGCAAAATGAGGATTTTTTATTACTCCTAAGTTGGTAAGACGAAATGAACGAGGTTTGGACCTTTCCAGAACAATTTTACATGGTATATTATGATATGTGAAAATAGTTTTCAGAGCTGAAGCAAAAATTGCTGCTTCGATAGAGATTTTCTGGATAAATTCTATGAATGGAATACGGGAATTATAGACCGCATTAGCTTGGGCTGTTATGCCAATACTGGCATTAATAATACAATAATGGCTTATTGAATGATTTTGTGAGTTGTTATAATTTACTCGGATAATATCACATAATTTCGGATTATCCCAATCAATTCGTATTGGTATACCTTTAATAAAATTTTTAGAATGAAAAGGTTTATGAAAGTCATTACTGGACCCGAGACCGACAGCTCCAAGGATGAAATCTTCTTTATCTGTTGAGGAATTCATCAATGCATTCAACATTAGATTGACAGTACCATCTCCACCAGCAGCTATAAAAACATTTTCACCTTCTCTTTTAGCATCTTCTATTTGATCTTGTAGTTCTTCAGTAGATAAAATTTCTTCGACTATAAATTCTCCAAAGTATTCGTGAAGTTCAGACTCAATTTTTTGCCATTTGCTTAGTCCTTTACCATAATTACAATATGGATTTAAATAAATACGCATTTTACACCTGACCTTTCTCTGGTCTTGCTTTAAGAGCCAGTTCAAATATAATGTAAAAAATAATTATTGGTACAATCCACGATGGACGCAGCAGACAAATCTCAGCAAGATGTAAAAGGACAAATCCTCTCACCACATTAGCAATAGGCTTGTTAGCTTTTCCTTCATCTTTTATCCGATGTATTCCAATTTGTGCGAATATTAACATAATGAACGCCCCGAAAAATATTGGAATCGATAATAGTCTCGTCGAAAAGATTGTTTCTCTCAAAAGAACACTCAATAAACCCCATCCAGTTGCAATTATAGAAATCAAAGCAAAGATATCACTTCCAACCGCTGCTTTAGTCCATCCGTAGTTTACAACAAAGGTATTGTAAGCACTTGCTCTATCTGCTGAGATATCCTTGAAATATCCCATCAACACAAAGTTAGCATAACTGAAGAAGATACTTATCACGAAAAGCAAAAGTATTTCGTATTTGAAAATAAAAGAGGGGGAGTTATTTGTTCCTGTTACTGTCATTATACCAATGATGGGAAGCAGAGCTACTATCCAGGCATTATAAAAGGGACCTCCCCACCATTGTCGCTTGAAGTAAGTATATGTTGCCAAACCTATAACACAAAATATTCCTGGAATAAGAGTCCAAGGATTGAGGAAAAAGAAGATTAGACAACAACCGATAAGACCAATTAGGCTTACAGATAAAACTTGTTTTCGGGTGATTATACCCTGGATTAAAGGTCTATAAGGGGAAGAGATAGAATCTGTGTCCATTTGAAAACAATCGGTAAGTGCTTGTCCAAAACCATATGAAAGGAAGAAAGCAAGGAAAACACCAATTGTACCTATGATTCCAATTTCTGGTCCAGCAGCAAATCCAACCATACCTGCGACGCAAGACACAAAGAGTAAATAAGGTCGCATAGTGATCCAGAATGCTCTCCAGAATTTAAAGCTTGATAAAGAATATACACTTTTACACATGTTTGCCTTCTTTTTAACATATCTTTTTATTGTAATATATGCAAAATATGTGCCATGAATTTATTTCTTTATTTGTGTGAAATTAAATATCCCCTAAGTTTATATAATTCAATAAGTTACAATAAATATATTGAGGAGGAGTTTGGGGAAAAGTAAAAATATGTTTTTATAAAAGTTATACCGGAGTATACAATAGTGTATAGAATATCATACACACCAAAATCTCGATAACTGATGTAAAATGTTGTAAAATTGATGTTGTAGTTAAAGAAAAATAAGAATTATTGAAAAGATTAATTCTTGAAGTCAACTATATTAAAATTCAAGTGAAAATTAAAAACTAATAATATTTTATTTATATATGAGCTTACTTTAAAAACCATTAAAATGGTTAAATTTAGCTGTTTGGTGACACTCCCACAACTAAAGTTGTGGGTTACTAATTTGCGAATCATTGGTCTTAAACCTTCGTTTCCTAATCTCTCACGACGCTCTTTAAACTTATAAAACCAGGTACGAGAATAACCATATCTCTTACAAATATCTGAAACTGTGTATCGACCTGTGTCATAATCCTGAAATACTTTCAACCTCCCTCTGTAAAGTAACTCATCATAAGTCACAAGTATATATCTCCTTTCTGATAGAAATTTTAGATCATATTCTATCAAAAGAGATTTCCTTGTGCAAATCCTTTGTAAAATGAATGAATAAATGCCCATTATTCTACGAATAATGGTGATATGTGTAAACACATCTCCAAGATAATACAATTTAAAGATAAACAAGTAAGACAACTATTCTTACTAAAGATAAGTGTGGCAACTATTAATATCAACAAACCAATGACAATATCTCACAAAAATGTAATAAATCTACTCTTCGGACTTTATGCTCACTTCCTTTATGTTTTCCACACATCTCAATATTTGTATAAAAAACATTAATATCCACAATTCTTTAATAATTTCTTTCTAAATCTTTACTTTACATTTATATTATCATTAAATAAAATATCTATAATTGTTGCATGAAAAAATTAAAAGGATAAATCTGAAAAGCATTAATTTATGAAAATTATTTATAGAAAAGGGGTTCCTTCTGATATTGATGAAATGTATAAAATTGATCAGGAATGTTTTGTTGAAACAGTTGCATATTCTCATGAAACTTTCAAAGAATTTTTTGATTCACCCAGAAAACTTTTTCCCTTTATCGAAGTTGCAGAATGGAAAAGAAAAATTATTGGTTTTATTATCGGTATAAAGAGTCACAAAGATACATTTACGATTATCACAATTGATATAAAGAAAGAATTTAGAGGAAAGCAAATTGCTCACACATTGCTCAATCATTTAGAGAAGTTTTATAATGAGATTGGTATAAAATATGGTATTTTACAGGTATCAAACAAAAATAAAAGAGCAATCAAATTTTATGAAAAAAATCAATATAAATGTATTAGAATATTATCACATTACTATCCAACAGGTGAAAATGGATTAGAATACATAAAAAAATTAAAGTAATATTAAACTTTATTCAGTTTATTC
>JAGMCF010000075.1 GCA_023129415.1 Candidatus Cloacimonadota bacterium | reverse complement strand
AATTCCCAACAAAAATTAGTTCCCAAACTTGTAAAACCAGATATGCCCAGCAATCTACATGATAAATTTAACCAGGCAGATTATATCTTAATTTCTATTAGAGATTTTATTAAGGATGAAGCAATACCTGAATTTGTTGCTCATTGGCAGGAATTTGGAAATCTCACTGTAAAGCCAATTGCAATCGAAGATATTTTTGATGAATTTAACTATGGAATAAGATCTGCTCAAGCAATCCAGGATTTCCTAAAATATGCCTATAATAATTGGCAAGAACCTATTGTTCAATATGTTCTCCTTTTAGGTGATGCCTGTTATGATGAAAGAAGTTATTCCCCAAAAAAGAAATACAGTATAATTCCTACAAAGATGAGCTGGTCATATCATATCGGGGCAACCGTTGATGATAATTGGTTCGCTTGTATTGTTGGAGATGATGAACTACCTGATTTATCGATTGGCAGAATTCCAATCTGGGAAAAGGAACAAATCGCTCCAGTTTTAGAAAAATCTATCCACTATAATACTACAAAAAACTATCTTGATACCTGGCGTAATCACTGCATGCTAATTGCAGGAGGTTCCGGAATTTTTGAAGATCAAAATGAAAGTCTGAAAGAGGAATACATCCCAGATGAATTTAGAGTTTCCAGAATTTATGCTCAACAATCCCATGATCATCCATACTGGGGAGGTACAACTGATTTAAAGGACTATATCGATGATGGTACAGCATTTATACAATTTATTGGACATGGTGGTGGACAAATATGGTCAGACCTTAACTTGTTGAACCTTGCAGATATTTCTACTCTTTTTAATGATAATTATCCCATTATTAGTAGTCTGACCTGTTATACTTCAAATTTTGAATACGCAAAGTGTAGCTCTCTGGGAGAGGCATTTATTATTGAACCGGAAAAAGGAGCTATTGGATTCTTTGGTGGTGCTGGTAAAGGATTTCTAACCCAGGATGAAGTTTTAGCAGAATTTATGCTTAATAACATCTTTAATAGAAATATGCGTAATTTTGTAGAACTTACCAATCTTTCCAAAATCGAATACTGTATTTATCATGGTTTTGGCTCCACAGGTTTAACATTTCTCAGGTCTTTTAATTATATGGGAGACCCAGCAATAAATATTGTGCTTCCTAAAAAGAATAAGAAACTTAATGTTAATCTTAATAGTTATGAATTCGTGTTGGGAGATACTGTTCAAATATTCATAAATAATATAGACTCAACATTAAATAGAGTTGCATATTATGTTACTGATGAGCAGGACTTAATACCCGATCCATATTACGAAGGAGAGAAAAAGCAAGTTGAGCTTTATAATATTAATAGAATTTTCTACAATGAGTCTGGATATGAATATATCATTGATACAACCCAAACGCAATCAGAATTTACTCAAATAGTTAGAAGCTATGCTTATGACGATACAAGCGATTATATTGGTTATACGATTTTTACTGTTGGCAAGTCTGCAATTTTTGATATTGAAACTTTCCCCTCAGTTCCTTGTCTTGGAGATTCTGTCACAATTTCTGCAAAAGTATTTGATAAAGATGGGGTTGATACTGTAAGATGTATCTGGTGGACTAATCAGTTAATACCAAATAAAATTCCCATGATAGAAAACGGAATAAATTATACGACGATTAATAATATACCTACATTCTACACAAAAAATACTGTCTGCTATCAAATTGAATCTATTGATAGTTTAGGTAATCAAAATATAATTAATATTGAAGAAAATTTTAATTGCTGGGAAGATAACTCATCAAGTGGCATTGATACATATAATGGTAGTGGAGGAACATGGATTACATTTAATGGTATGTGTTCAAGTGAAAACGCTTATGAAGGAAATACAGTCAAACTGTCTAATAAAATTGGTTCTTATCTGTTGTCACCTACAAAACGAAATATTGGTGCTATTTCATTCTATTATAAATTGTATAGGTCATCTATAGACACTTCAAGGTGTGCCAGATATGGTGTCCAATATAAAGTTGGAGCCGGGGAATGGAATACCATTGGCAATATTTCTGGTTCTGAGGTAAATGAATATAAAAAATATTACTATTCAGTAAATAAAAAAGGAGATATTCAAATCCAGATAATAGAGACTGATACAACAGAAGAAGCAACAAATGAGGAACTCTATTTAGATAATTTCAGGATTAGTGATAGTTATTATACCTATGAATTAACAGCACCAGATATCGATCTTCTTAGTTTCGAATACACAATCTATAATAATTCTACATACTTTGAAATCGAACTAAGAAATGTGGGAGAACTTGTATCTCCACCCACAATCTTGAAGGTCTTTAAGGGCAGCACCGTTGTTGCTTGCCTTACAACAAACGAAAGTATATACCCTATGCAAACCAAGAAATACTTTCTGCCATTCTCTCTTGCTTCTGGAGAATATTATTTTTCAGCTATTGCAAATCCAGACCATATATTCTTAGAATTAAGCTACACAAATAATACTATTTCAAAAACATTATATCTAAATTCTTTTCTGGTCAATTCAAATATCTCATCCTCTCATGCAAGCCTTGATTCCAATCTTGTTGTCACCTTTCCTGTAGGAACTATAGACGAAGATTGTTATTTTTATATTAATAAAAAAGAAATAAATAACTTTGATTCTCAACCTGACATTTCACAAATCCTTCTACGAAATGGCGAGAAAGCCAGTTATGAAATCGGTATCTTTGATTCCACAAAATTAACCACTTCAGGCATTTTCACAAATGGCAAAAATATTGAACTCATGTTTAATTATTCAGAAGCTGATAGTTCAACACAATCTTCAGAAGACAAAAGAAATTTTAAAATATATCGTTATGAACCTGAATTTATGCATTGGTTTTTAGTTGGGGGAGATATATATCCTGAGGGTGACTCTGTTAAATATGCTTTTATAGAAAAACCAGGTATTTTCTCTCTCTTCCAGAACAATGACTTTACTCCTCCCATAATTGATGTGAATGTAGAGGGTCAAGAGTTTACCAACGGTGAATATGTTGATGATAATGCTACTTTTTCATTTCTTCTTCAGGATGACAATGGAATTAATGTAGAGAAGATTAAACTCTTTCTGAATGGTGAGACTGTAACAAATTACCATATCTCCAATCAAAATCTAAATTTGGTACCTGTTAAATATCAAATAGATGTGGATGAAGGAAGTTATTCAATTATTATTTCTGTAAGTGATGCTAATGGAAATTATCAAGAATATGTTGTTAATTTCTCCGTTCAAAAAGAGTTTAATATAATTAATATTGGGAACTATCCAAATCCTGTGTATTCATTAACAAGTGACCCAAATAATGAAGGAAGAACAAGATTTACATATACTTTAACAGATGATGCAGATGATATCACAATAAAAATTTTTACAGTATCAGGGAGATTGGTCAATACATTATCGGACCTGGCAACAACTGTGGGATACCATGAATATCCTCGTAAGGAAAGAGGATGGGATTGTACAGATTTTGATGGAAGAAAACTGGCAAATGGAGTTTATTTCTATAAAATCATTGCAAAAAAAGGTAAGAAAGTAATTGAAAAAATAGAGAAGCTGGCAATATTAAGATGAAGAAATTTTTAATAGTCATCATAATTTTATTACTTCCACAAACTTTATCAGCTGGTAGATATGCTGGTGATTTTATGATGATTGGAAGCGGAGTTCGACCACTCGGAATGGGGGGTGCCTTTGCTGCTGTAGCTGATAATGGAAGTGCTATTTACTGGAATGCTTCCGGCTTAGCCCAGATAAAGGAAATTGAGATTGAGGTAATGCGAGCATTCCTATACAATAATGAAGCTGCTTATGACTTCTTCTCTTTTTGCATTCCCTTGCCAGCAAATACTACAATTGGCATTAGTTTCACACAACTCTCTATTGATGATATACCATTCTATGATGAAAAATGGCTTATTGGTACCAATGTTGATATAAGATCTTCAGATGTTGAAGAACAACTTACAGGTGACCCTGATGGAACATTCAGTAGTACAG
>JAGMCF010000074.1 GCA_023129415.1 Candidatus Cloacimonadota bacterium | reverse complement strand
CTTCATAAAGAATGTTATATGTTCCGGCAGGTTCTATTATAATTTCTTTTGGTTTTGTATTTCCACCGATTGCCATACAAAGACCATCAGGAAGAATTCCGGGAAATACATTTTTATCTTTCAATATGACAAAGTTGTTTTTTTTCTGCATGATTTTATCACCACCCGTTTCTCCCCGCCAGTCTTTAGAATTTCTGCAATCCCCGATAATTTCTATTTTATGAATAATTTTTTTGTCAGTAGAGTTGGTCAGGTGAACAATAGAAACCACTACATCATCTTTTGTAACGCAAACCTGCCATTGTTCGATCAGTTTACTTTTTGCAGTTTTTTCGTCTGGATGTTCTGTGCTTTTTCCGGTTGTGGAGATGGTTATCTGATCTAAATTTATATTGAGAGAGGTCCCAATATTGATATCCGGAGTTACAAGAACATGATCAGGAAACCATTTGATGGTTGTTCCGTTCACAGCACTGAAAATATCTCCCAGCTTGTGAGTTGCATAATAGAATTTTGAAGGATTCCCTGTATAAAGAGCAACATTTTTTCCATGACCAACAGAGTTTTTATCATTACGATTTCCGATTAGGTCCAGGATAGGGGACTTTTGAATTGGAATTTCGGGAAAGGTCATTTTCAATTCAGGTTTTTGTATTGTGAGACGAAGGATATGTTTTCCTTTCTTTAGTTCTGGAATTTGAACCGATGACCACTTAAAATCCTGCTCATTATTCCCCCAACCACCTGTGTTTGAGTATTCAAGCCTGCCTGCAGGTTCGTCATCAATAGAAACATCCATCCAGCCAGAACCGTTTAAAGCCCTTGCATATAGAATAGAAATAAGTGCAGGTGAGAGGGTTTTTTCCAATTCAAATTTATATTCTGCAAAATGACCTGCCTTTGAGCCAAATTCGGAACCTAAAACCTCTCCACCAGATGCAGCGGATTTTTCACCTCTTCCCTGCGAACCTTGTTGAAAGATGGGATTTTCAGCTTCGAGTGTGATGATTGCAGATTCGGAGGATGATAAGGTTGAAAAAAGTAATACGCAATATAAAATAATTAAAACTATGTTCTTTTTCATTTTTATTTCAATCTTTTTTTGTAAACCGTTGCTTGTCCTCCTTTGGAGGAAAAACGGGTAATTTCTTTTTTTTTCTGCGATGATGATTTTAGAAAAATCTATGAGGATATTTTCAAATATTAAGTTGAATTTATCAAATCTTTCCGGATCGATTTCAAACAGGTTTTTCATTTGAACGGATTTTATTTCCTGAAAATGTTCTTCAAATTTTTTCCACGCTTCTGTTTGTGTTTGGATTGATTTTTTTTAGCATAGTTAAATCTTTATTATAATAACATCGTTGGTTCATCCATCCTGGGGGAGCTATATTTGAGAATCAAAGTTTACATTTTACATTATATTATAGGCCATGGTTGAGGTTCTCCGTTTCTCCATTCCATAATTCCACAATAGATATTCAATTCTTTACATAAATCACGTATCCATTTTTTTATACTATCGTGACAGTTCTCACCTAATAAAACTCCCTTAATACAGTTTTGAATATCAAGATAATTAAAAGTATCTTTTGGGTCATAAACGACTAATCTAAATTCCGCTTCATCTCGATAATCTATATTTTTTGAGAAAAAAATGTAATCCTTTTTATTTTGTAAATATTCTTTAACAAAGGTTTCAGAATTTGATGATATTAGTTTATTGCAATCAAGCTCAAGTCCTTTTTGAAAATATGAATACTGTGGTGAGTATTTTACATAATCATTATAAAATGTTTGGCCAGTGAGCTGTCGCATTATTGATTTTAGAAGTACCTCTTTTGAGAATACAACGCAGATTCCCTTATGATTTTCTGCATATTGGTTCCACATTCTTGATCGTTCATAGGCTGGTCTACAGTAATTATCTTTTACATATTTTAACTTACTCTTTGTGAAATTAGGTTGAGGATCAAATTCTATTGTAACAATAGTTGGTTGTTTATTTGTACAAAAACAAGCAATTTTACTATATGATTTAATTTTATGGATTTCTTCTTCTTTCTTAAATATTTCTGGAGATTTTTTCCTGTCCATATTTTTATAATAATGATCAAAATTTTTGTTTTCCCAAGGATCACCCATATTTTTAAGTGCATTAAATTTAAGTTTTTTTTCAAAAAGTATAAATTTAATGGCTGTTTCTGCTTTCGTGAAATGGAAAAGTAAGTCAGTATTTTTTAATTTTTCTTCAAAATTATATTGATCTTCTAATTGATCTTCTATAAGTTTAGATAGTGAAGCAAGATTACTCATTATTGTCTCCTATTTTTTGGTTGGCTACAACCTGTTTTTTACACAGTCATTTTGAAATAACCAAATATTTTACGCCGAATACTCCAGTAAAACATTTATGATAATTCCTTCTCATTAACCACCAGTTTTTTAATCCGTGAAATTCAATGAAGTTTACTGTTTTTTGGATCAACTGATGGGGATGAGCACTACTCATACTAATAACCTTTTTAACAGTTTTTTATTTTTCTTCCCATATATATTATCATTCCGTGATAATGAGGTTCTCCGTGTTCCAAATCTAAAGAATATATCTCTGAGAAATTTATAATTTGAAAATTATTGAAGTATGATTTTACTTCATCTTTTGAAAAATAATGGATATACATATTCCGTTCTTCAAGGAAAAATGTATCAGGTTCAATTATTTTGATTTGCTTACTTACTAATTTTCTTTTATATGAAGGGTCTTCCAAGGAAAAGGCACGCAAAAAGACAATCCCATCTTTTTTTAAACCTTTATTGATTTTTTCAAAGATTATATCTCGTTCTTTTCTATTCAGAAATTGCAAGACCATAGTAGCGATTATCAGGGAATATGTATTTTCAGGAATGTTAATATTACGAATATCCTGTAGTTTTACATCTATTTCAAGTTTAGCTTCTTTGGCTCGCTTTATGCAACTTTGGATTGCAGATTTGGAAATATCCACACCTTTTA
>JAGMCF010000073.1 GCA_023129415.1 Candidatus Cloacimonadota bacterium | reverse complement strand
CCTTTCCATTTTTTTTAGGTGCCGTGCTATTGCTTTATTAGGGGTCATCGGATTCTTTTTGAAATCTCTTGTTGGTTTTGTACTTCCCTGTAGCCAGATAGAACAATTTTTTAAAATATGACTAAAAGCAACTTTAAAGAAATTTCTAATATTTTCATCTTTTTCATTGTATATAATTCTTAATATTTTTCCTAATTTTATTTTATTTTTTTCATTGAACCAATAGTTTATTCTTTCTATATGTTTTTCTGGAATAAGAGGTCCTAAATTATTAGTAGGTGAAAAAATTCCATCATCTTCATCAATCTTTTCTATTTGATATAAAAAATCTTTAATTTTATTTCTTAGATAATAAGGTTCAATTGATGTTGCTTTTACTTTTGTCATTAAATAGGCAATCTTATTAATATCTGTTCCACTTGCTTTGTAACCTCTTGCAATCGCTGAGACAATCGTTGTCCCGCTTCCCATAAATGGGTCATTGATATGAGCATTTTTTGATTTAATATATTCATCCATCAATTTCTCTACTAATTGCGGAATAAACTTGGCAGGATAACGATGATAACAATTAGTCCATTTTGCTGTTTCTTTGCGAGTGAATTCTGAAAACGACCATTCCTTATCAATTTTTTTAGTTTCAAATATCTCTTTTGTAATCCCTTCTACCTGCTTACTCATAACCTCTAACTTCTAACCTGTAACTTTAATTTTTGCTTTCACTATTCATCTTTTCTAATACTTCATTAATTTGAGTTTTCAATTTTATCAATAGCCATAAGGATATCATCAATATAAACTCTATAATCTCTTTTCATATAGCAATCGCTTCTTTTAATATTCTGTCCTTTATACGAGGTTTTAAAGTATCTTTCATAACAAGATCAACCTTGCAATCCAATATCTCACTCAAATAATTTTCCAACTCAATAAATTCAAATAAATCTATCGTGTTTCGGAATTCAACTAAGATGTCAATGTCACTCTTGTCGCTTTGTTCACCTCTTAAGTAAGAACCAAACATAGAAATGTTCATAACATCAAATTTTTCTTTAATAAATTGTTTATTGTTGTTTATAATTCTTTTAATTTCTTCACGGTTTTTCATTTTTCCAACTTCCTTTTGCCACCTGCCTTTTCACCCTTCGTAGTTGCACTACTACGGAGAACGGGCGTCAAACTACGGCAAGGCAAGCAGATTTTCGCAGATTTACCCCGTTAGATATGAAATTATCTCATGGGGTAAACACTGATATTTATTTAATTAAAATAATCTTTATCCGTGAATATCCGTGTAAATCAGTGGCTAATTTCTGGTTCTAAAACCTCCACGAAATCGTTGCCATTGCATTTATCATAAAATCTTTTATCTTGTCATAATTCTTTCTGTCTTCAGGAAGTGTGTCATATTGGGGATTATAGTCCCATAAGTTTTCATTAGCATAATAACTATCAGGGAATAAGTCTTTTTCATTATAGTTTATTTTTCCAATTTCAGCACCTAAATCAAGTGCAAGATTGTAAGGTAAATTTATAGATGTTCCAGCAGAAAAAGCAATTAAAGTAACCTCTTCATCTCTTCCTGATGGTTGATATCTGAAACCAAGCCGAATGGGAATGCCATTATGCATAATATGTTCAACTCCTGCGGAATATTCAATTACATCATAATACGAATCATTGTAATCACTCCATTTTACCAATCGTGCTTCAATGCTAAACTTTGTATCCCACACATTTCTTGGATGATATTCAAAACCAATTCCAAATTTTGTTGGATAATAGATTGTTGTATCTGCCCATACTGTGTCCGAATTTGTTTTATATTCCTTTGTCAGCTCTGTTTTGTGAGTATAAGAAAAACCTATATTGACTCTTTCTCCCAGACCAACAATGAATCCACCTTGATAACGAATTCCCGAATACTTATTTTTCATAGTATAAGTTGTGTCACGCAAACTGTCTGGGTCATTGAGCATTTGTTCTTTTGCCCAATCTGTAAAGATAATTGTTGAGTCTGTCTTATTTTCTCCATTCAAATATGATATTCCAATCCCGAATGAAAGAGAAGAAATCAGGCTGTTTTCATTTTCTAAAGTTAATGCAATTTCTGGAGAATAAGCATAGATTTCTCCATTACCTTTATAAATATTATTTGCAATTTTCTTTGGCTCATTATCATTATCGGTTTTCTCGTTATTTCGCATCTCTTCTTCGTATTTGAAATTGAAGTCATATAAAGATGCGAAATTAAATGCAGTTGTTAATCTCATTGATGCGAGATTCCAGTTATAATAAAGTCCACCAAAATACTTATCAAAAATATGAGCATTAGAAACATAAACTGCATCATCTATATATGAATCAAAAGAGTCATAAATTGGGTATGCTCTATCTTCATCGTTTTTTGTCACATTGGCTGTTAATGTAAATCTAAATTTATTATGCAGTAAGCCTAAGGTTGCAGGATTGTTCAATGCAGACAATATTCCTTGTTTTGAAGCAATTCCAACGGAACCCATAGAAAGAGAACGAGCGGAAAAGGCAAATTGCTGACTGCCAACATCTCTATCAAGGAGTGATGCACTTGATAGGTTTGCAGCAATAAAAATGAGTAATAAAGTGAGTGTTATTTTAAATTTCATTTTTTCTCCATAAAATTTAATTCGACGCTGAAAAACGCTGATAAGACAAGAAAAACACAGATAAAAATACTTTTATAATATTTAGATTTTCAGCGATAATCAGCATAATCAGTGTTCTTCTGCGTGCTATTCATCCAGTTAAAAATTCCAATCTATTTGCAATCTTATAGAACTCTCTTTATGTTTCGTTTGCGAAACATAATTTTGTCCCTCAACAGGTTCATTATATTTCCTGAGATAAAGTTCTTCATCTTTATAATGTTTAACTTTATATTTGAATGAAACAGTTAGGTGGCTGGAGATTCTATCATAAATTGTGAACCAATATTTCATCCCTTCGCTACCCATAAAATCAATCTCCATATCTTCCCAATCCCAATGGCTGATTCCATGACCATTCCAGAATAGGAATGAACCCTCAATTCTAAAATAATCTGTGAAATTGTGTGTATAGTTTGCAGCTATGAAATCACCGTGATTCAAAACATTTGCGGTAGGGACTATGGCATCTCCGGGTTCTGCACTATTTGTAAGAGAAGTATATGGAGCCATCCAGACTTTATTAAAACGATATTCCAATTCCAACTTATCTCTATTTGTAAGATAAGTAATCAAGCGAAGTGTTGTCTCACTTGTTTTGGAAACCGACCTTGCAAAAGTGTCTTCAGAACGGTTAGTTTGAAGCTTTTCTTTCAATCTAATGCTTACTTGATAAATAGGTCTATAATCCAATTCTCCTTGAAAGCGGATACTTCTTCTTCCGTCAGATTTCCTTTTCCAGATGTCAAGATAGGCTTTTGTTAAAGTTAGTTGACGATGAAATTTATATCTTGATTCAATATAAATTCCTTCTTCTGGTTGAGACCAAGGGGAATTATAATATACTTCAGAAACAAGTGGATTTTTCAAATAGTATTGCTTTTCAAGTATAGTGCCATCAAATCTTTCATGTTCAGCAAAGGGACGAGCATAAGGATTGTCAAAATCCAAATCGTAATTTCTATAAAGCATAAGAAAATTCAGGTTCTCAAAACCTAAATAAGCACTTGCAACAATTGCTTTTGGGTCATCGCCTAATTTTGCTGGTTTGCCATCTACTTCTAATTCTGCATATTCACCTTGAAGCGATAGATTATTGAGAGTAGTTTGCCAATCGAATCCATAAATCCTGCGATAATTTCTTTCATATTCATCAGTTTTGGTGGAATACATTGCAGAGATTTCAGAATCTGTCATCTTGATTTTTTTGTAATAATAACTGTCGGCAATCAGGTATTCACCAACAGAATTAGACGGCACAATATTAAAATATCTATCATATTCTGTTTCATAAGCAGTTATTCCAAAATGAGTTCCAATAACAGGAGACAATTCTATGTGACCGCCACGCAAAATTTCTTTTAGAGCATCTCGGCGCGGGGACATAAGGATTTCTGGTTTTGGATGTTCTAAACCCGGTCGGTATTGATTAAAATATTCTTCAGCACTTTCCAATTCTTCATTTGTAAAACGTGGTTTAGAAATTATATAATAGAAAATGTCATCATCTTTATCAATAGCGCCATTGTTATTACTATCCCAGACAACAGCATCTTTTTTGTCCTCAGAGTAGAAGAGAGAGGCATTTAGAAAATTATTATCAAATTCAATCGCTCCACCTTTTAATGCAAATTCTTCTGTTGGAGAAAGGTCAGAAAAAATTCCAAGTACTCTTTTGCTATATCCAAAACCAGTTCTGCGTCTATCAAAATAATCAGTGTTTTCCATAACCAAACCCTGACCAAAAGTTGCCCGAAAGTTACCTAATATTATCTTTGTTTTCAATGGTTTTAAATTAATAGCACAGGCGGATTTCGAGTTGTCTTTTAAGGTTGATGCAAAGTCATTATGAAATTTCAAGAAGTTTAGATTTCTATTTTCACCTTTTTTTATAAAGAAGATTGAACCAAATTCCAGGTTAATCCAATCTTCCATTCTTGCTCTAAATTTATGAGATATTTCAGGCTGGGCATTATCTAAATGGTATCTTCCCCACATAGAGAATTTTTCATTAGTACTATCAGGTACGAAGCTCTCTCGCAGAACTTCAGTTAGTTCCTCTGAATAAGGAGAGTTATTTAATTTGAATCGATAGTTAAAGAGCCATCTTCCCCTTTTTTCAGGAGTATAGTATATAACATAATGTTTTAGATTTGTAGCGCCATAATGAGTCAATCCTGGGGATCTTCGCATACCTCTATAATCAGAAAAATCACTAACCTTTCGTTGTAAAAGTATTGATCTCACATCATTTGGAGTTACAATAGGCATATTCATAAGGTCGTGGAAGGTTGCAGTATTAATATTAATAGGCGATATTAATAAATCTTGCCATAAATCAGATATACCTTCTTGAGAGCCTTCATTTGAAGCCAATCTTCTTAAAAGATAATTAATCTGATCTCTTCGTTGAGCAACTTCATCGTAGTCAGTGAATGGAAGAATCTTTACAAGAGGTTTTATCTTGTTAAAAGTTATTTGGTCAATACTTTTAATTTCACGCAGGTCATAAATAGAATCAAAATATTTTATGTATGTTCTGTATGAGTAGATATCTTCGGCTTGCTCTTTTGTTATCGGTAGAGATTTTATTTCATCAAAAGAAGCTTGGTTTAGGTCTAACTGCTCATTCTGAGCAAAGATTTGCACAGAGGTAGAGATAAGTATAGTTAGAAAAAGGAATATTATTTTCTTCATTTCAACCCGATTTTCTTTTTTTGCCACAAATTTTCACGGATTTTCACTGATTTCTTTCTATTATTTGCCACGGATTTTCACAGATTTCCACGGATATTTTTTCTATAATTATCGTAAATGAATCTCTTGAATTCAGGTTTAGTACCAAAATTCAGTAATAAACCTATTTCTATGTTTGTAGCTTTCAGATAATTTAGAATTTGAGCTTCATGCTCGGGAAGTAAATTGCGAACTGCTTTAATTTCAACGATAACCTTTTCATTTACAACCAAATCTGCTCTGAAATTTCCGACAACTTGACTACGAAAATAAACGATAATATCTTTTTGGCTTTCAACATTTAATCCATATTTAGCTAACACGATATATAAAGCATGTTCATATACAGATTCAAGAAAACCGGGTCCAAGCTCATTATAAACTTCATAAAAAGCTTTAATTATTTTATTTGTAATTTCTTTATACTTAAGCATAGTAAAATTTATTTAGCCACGGATTTTCTCGGATTTCCACAAATTTATTTTTTTTATTATTAAATTCATATCTGTGTTTATCTGTGTAAATCTGTGGCTCATTTAATTAACAATATAAGTTCAATCACAACACAAATTAAAAGTATAATTGCTAAAAAATTCAGCCAAAATAATCTCAGTGTGAGTTTCTCAATTTTAGTTTTTAATTCTTTTATATCTTTATAGAAGCGCTTTTCAAAAACATCATACTTTTGAGAAAGCTCATTATAACCTTTTGAACTGAATTTTTTTTCCCAATCTTTAATGGCGTGATTCAAAAAGTTGAAAAAGAGTTTTACAAATCCTTTTATTATTGTTGACCGAGTTGATACATCTTCTTTTATCTTTTTTTTCATGATATCCTTAAATATAAATTTCTTTATTTACCACAAAGTCACAAAGACACTAAGAAAATAAAAAGAATAATTTTATGACTTGGTGCTCCTGCCTGCTAAAGCCTTGTGCGTCTGTCAGGTTTGTAGCTATTTATTAAAATTGATACCCTATTTCAAAATGATGTGTATAGTTCAATACAGGATGTTTATTTACTCCATAATCAAATTTTACACCTTTGATGAGGAAACCTATTCCACCAGAAACACTATTTGGATATGTTGAAGCTCCTGTCCTTAGCCAGAAACTATTTCCAATTTGAAATTCAATACCAAGCTGAACTTTGGTTTCTTCAGAAAATTTCTGCTTTAGATCTATCTCAGTTGTAACACCATGATATGGCTGATATGCCACTCCAATTGCAAGGTATTGAGGAAGGTCATTAGTGCTGCCTTTACCTACTGATGGGTTATTTATGTTTTTAACAGCACAAGCAATTTTAGTTCGTTGATGAAGAACAGCAAGTGCACCAAAATCAAGACCCAAAACAGATTCCTCACCCATTTCTTTACCTTCAACTGTCTCGCCAAAATATAAATGATTTAGATTTACGGCATAACCAAGATATAATTTTGAATGAATATCTCCTATTAAAAGAAATGAATGAGCTATAGAATATGTTCCTTCACTTTCCAGTTCAATATTTTGATGTTCTACATTCATCTTTTTGATTGCAAGAGCAATAGTGCCGTATTTTGGTAGATGATATGCTATAGCACCTGTTTTTAGAATCTGAAAGTCATTCCCAAAGAGTTTTGCATAACCTGTATTAACTCCAGCATTTGCAGATTGTAATGTAGCAGGATTATAAAAAATTGCATTGGCATCATCGCAACAAGCGATGAATGCTCCACCCATTCCCCGGGCTCTTGCTGATGGTTCATAATCACAAAAAATATTGGATTCCATATCAATAGCAAATACTGATGTTGCCAATAGAATTATAATAAGTTGTAGAGAAAATAATTTTTTCATTTAATTCCCTTCACAATAAAATTTTTTATTTCATTCACGAACTCTTTTGCTTGGGAAAGCAATAATTTTATTTTTTCATCTGGATATTCAATAAATTCCTTATAATCACTTTTAACTCGCATATCAAAAGCTTTATGAAAAATTTTAGAATACTTTTTATGGAATATACCATTGTTTATAAACTCTTTATCAAAGAAAGCTATGACCCCTGAGTGTTTTGAACCGATGAATTTCTGGTCAACTAATAATGCTAAAACCGAATAGAATATTGCATAATAACATCTATTTATTACAGAAGAACCACTCCTTTTATTTTCAAGGAGAAATTCCGCATCTTTTAAGCTTGACTCTGACTGTTCCAAACGATATTTTATAAGTTCAACTTGTTCTTCTGTCATACCAACACACCTTCTCGCATTATATTCCTATAAATAGGTGAGTATTTCATTGGTCCATTTTCGAGTTCATCTATTGTGAAGATAATCGTAGTAATTACTAAATTATTTTCAAGACCAATTTTCCATACTATATTAAAAATTTCATCTTCTATTTCGTAATTATTTTTTTCTAATTCCAAATATATATCCAAATCCGAATACTCATCAAAGTCATCTCTCGCACGGGAACCAAAGATGCGCATATCAATAATATTTAGGTCTTTTTCAATATCTTTTTTAAGCTGGCGAGCTATTTCTAAACTTTTTTTATCCATAATAAGTTGTTTTATTTACTTAGCTTTTCAATGAAATTTTTTATTTCACTAACAAATTCTTTTGCTTGAGAAAAAAGTGCATTTATTTCATCTTTAGAATATTCAATAAATTCTGTATAATCGCTTTTACCTCTCATTTCAAATGCATTGTGTAATATTTCTGAAAGTCTTTTAGAAAATATTCCTTTATTGACAAATTCTTTATCAAAAAAAGCAATTACACCACTATGTTTTGAACCAATAAAGATTGTGTCTACCAATAATGCTAAAACTGCATAGAATATTGCGTAATAGCATCTATTAATTATAGATAAGTCACTGCCTTGATTCTTAAAAAGAAGTTCAGTATCTTTAATACTCCCTTCTGCTTGCTCTAAACGATATTTTATTAATTCAAGTTTTTCTTTTATCATACTTCAATACCATCCCTTTCAATGCTTCTATATATGGGTGAGTATTTCATAGGACCATTCTCAAGTTCATCTCTGGTTAAAACAATAGTAGTAATAATTATTTCGTTCTCAAATCCAATTTTCCAACTAAGATGACTAATAATTTTGCGAACTCCTGGATTGTTCTTTTCTAATTCAATAAATATATCCAGATCAGAATCTTCTTCAAAGTCATCTCTTGCACGAGAACCAAAAATTCTCATACCAATTACATTCAGATTTTTTTCAATATCTTTTTTTAACTGGCGAGCAATTTCTAAACTTCTTTTATCCATAATAAGTTGTTTTATTTACTTGATTCTTCAATGAAATTTCTTATAGTTCTAATAAATTTTTCTGTATCTTTTATTAATGCACTAATCTCATCAAGTGAGTATTCAACGAATTCATCATAATCACCTACATTTCTCATCTTAAATGCTTTGTGAATAATTTCAGATAATTCCTTTGGGAATATACCGGTTTTAACAAAATATTTATCAAAATATGAGATTACTCCATAATGTTTTGAACCAACAAAATCAGAGTCAACTAATAATGCTAAAACTGAATAAAATATTGAGTAGTAGCATCTATTGATTACACTATAATTTTCTCCCTGATTTTTACGAAGAACTTTTGCATCCTTTAGAGTTTTTTCAGATTGTTCTAATCTATATTTTTTTAAGGTAAGATATATATCATTCATACTACAATTCCATCTCTTAAGATACTTTTATAGATAAGAGTATATTTGTAAATCCCATTTTCTACTTCATCTTTAGAGTGAATTAAAGTCATTATAATTAAATCATTTTCAAAGCCAATTTTCCAACTGAGATGATCAATTAATTTACGAACCGCAGGGTTATTTTCTTCTAATTCAATAAATATATCCAGATCAGAATCTTCTTCAAAGTCATCTCTTGCACGAGAACCAAAAATTCTCATACCAATTACATTCAGATTTTTTTCAATATCTTTTTTTAACTGGCGAGCAATTTCTAAACTTCTTTTATCCATTTTAATATTTTCCCTGTTTTTTTAATTTAAATCAAAATCAAATGTTTAGTTTGGTAAAAGCAAGACTACAATAGTTTCAAAAATCTTCCAACATCTATTCTTGCTTGCTTCAAAATATGAGCAAGTGTTGATCTTTTAACCGGTTGATGTGCAGGAACAGTTAACTTCAACA
>JAGMCF010000072.1 GCA_023129415.1 Candidatus Cloacimonadota bacterium | reverse complement strand
TATGCTGTAAATTCATCCGCTATACCTGAATCTTTATTTGAAAGTCACTTTTTCGGGTATGAAAAAAATGCTTTTACAGGTGCTAACACAACTCATATTGGTTGGTTTGAAATTGCTGATAAAGGTACGCTTTTCCTCGATGAAATCGGAACAATGTCATTTGAACAGCAGGCAAAATTACTACGAGTTCTGGAAGAAAGCAAAATTGTGCGAGTTGGTTCACATAAGGAAATTGATGTGGATGTTCACATCATCAGTGCTACCAATATTAACCTGTTGGAAAAAGTAAGAGAAAAAAAATTCAGAAATGACCTTTATTATCGCCTAGCAACTTTTGTTATTAATATTCCTCCTCTGCGAGAAAGAAAAGAAGATATTCCTTTGCTATTAAGATATTTTGTGGAAATGTTCAGCTGTGTTTTAAATAAAAAAATAAAAAGAATAGAAAATCAAATAGATTCGGCTTTGATAAATTATGATTTTCCAGGAAATATTCGTGAACTCAAGAATATGGTTGAACGGGCAATCTTAATTTCAGATTCATCTACATTAAAACTGAAACATTTTGTTATTCCGAAATCTGATTCCGAATTTGACAGTTTTGAAGATATTATTCCACTTGAAGAGATGGAAAAAAAACTTATATTAAAAGCTCTCAAAGCAACCGGGTTCAATAAGCGGCAAGCAGCAAAATTGCTCAAAGTAAATCGTAGAGTCGTGGAGAGACGAATGGTAAAATATGGAATCAAGACTGGACTCGAATTCAGAAGAGCGAAGTGAGATTGGACTTGAGTCGGAACATTCTCGCATTCTGAACTCCATTCGCCACCTGCCTGATGAAGTCCAGTCTGCTGGACTTGAGTCAGAAGGTTCATTATCCTTACCCACCTGGCTGAAAATGTCCTATAATTATATTACTCCTGAATCTCCAAACTGATTCATTATAAGTCTATGTTTAAGGGCGTTAAAGGCTTTTCTAAAATTATCTTCTTATAAGAATTAAACGAACAAACTTTATTGATAGGACTTTTTCAGCCTATTTTAAAAATAACCATTAACTAACTAATTAACAGTAGCTTATCTATAAATAAAATATTTTTTACTCAATTTTATAGGTCATTTTCAGCCTATTTTTCTCTGTTTTACTATTACTTTTTATACGACTAAAAAATACATCACAGTAACCTCCTATAAAATATGCCTTTAACCTATCTGGCATTAAAATTGCTTCTATATAAACAAAAAAGGTGCTTATGAATATTTTGATTTATAATCTAAACGGGCTAACATCGAAAATTATCAATACTCTCTCCAAACTTAAAGATATCAGTATTTATTTTGCTATAACAGAAAAGGATGCTCTCAGGATTACAGCAGAAATAAAACCGGAAATGGCAATTGTGGGAAACGAACAAATGGTTAAAGATAAATTTGTGATGAAACTTTCCCAAAGATATCCTTATTTGAATATCTATCGTCTGGAAGAAAATAGGGATAATAGTGCAGATTTGAACTTAATACATCAAAGAACACAAGAATATGTAAAATTCAGAACATTAATAAATAATAATTTATTAAATTAAAATAGGAGGACAAAATGTCTAAAAAAACAAATTCATTCATAATCTTAACAATTATATTAGGATCGGCATTTCTTATGCCGACAAATGTTTTTGCAACCGAGATTTTCCCGGGAACAGCCCTGGAATTTGACGGAACAGATGATTATATTTCTACAACTTTGATGGATTTAAGCGGAAGTGAAATTACCATTGAATACTGGTTTAAAGGAAGCAGCACTCAATCTGCTGTCAGGCAGCAAACTGCGGGTGACAATTTCATCGTTTCAGGCTGGAGCGACCTTCATATTCTTTCCAATGATGGTGGAGTTGCAGGTGGTTTGTCAATAGGAGCATCGGCAGAAGACGGTAATTGGCATCATATTGCCTTTACCTGGAAACAAAATACAACCGATGGTTTTGTCAGTTATCTGGATGGTCAAATAGTTGCCAGTAGAACCAGCAGCGATATTCCAATTCCAAATCACAACACAAACCTTATTTTCGGAAGTTATATTGGAGCTTCGGAATTTTTAGATGGAGCATTGGATGAAATTCGTATCTGGAGTGTCGAGAGAACTCAAACAGAGATTCAGGATAACCGTTTTGTAGAACTTACCGGATCAGAAACAGGACTGATCGGATACTGGAAATTTAATGAAGGTTCAGGAACTACAGCCTACGATAGTGCAAACGGATATGATGGATCATTAAATAATATGGATCCCATTAATTCCTGGATTTTAACCTGTCTAATCGACGATTCTCAAGGTTCAGCTCTGGATTTTGACGGAATTGATGATTATGTGGAAATACCTGATGACAATTCACTTGATCTAACCACGAATTATACGATTGAAACCTGGATAAAGCCGGAATCATTTTCCTCTTTAGCCGGAATGGTTACAAAATATCATATTGCCGGTTCAAATGGTTATTTATTAAGACTCCATTCCGATGCTCCATACACGGGTTTTTGTTTTGACGAGATGTACACCTCAACCGGAATTTTGGAACAGGACAATTGGTATCATATCGCTGCTGTTAATGATAACGGAACAAGAAAGATATACTTAAATGGTGTTGAACAAACTCTAACCGGAACTCCTCTAACAGTGGCAGCTAATTCTGATCCTGTTTGTCTCGGTGTAGATTATTTGGATGCAGGAAGATATTTTAACGGTGATATGGATGAAGTTCGCATCTGGAATGTAGCCCGAACTCGCCAAGAGATTTGCCAGAGTATGCATAGTACCCTGGAAGGAACAGAATCCAATCTTGTTTCCTATTTTCAATTCAATGAAGGAGAAGGTGATATTGCACACGATGTTGTTTCGGGAAACAACGGCTTACTGAACAATATGACAAATGATGATTGGATAGATTCTACAGTTCCATTTGGAGAAACATTCGGCGGTACGATCAGTTCGAATACTGTGTGGGATGCAGAAACAATATACATTTATGATGATGTATTCATAAATGATGGTGTAACTTTAACGATAGATCCCGGAACAACAGTTATGTTTCAAGGTTATTATAAACTGGATGTTCAGGGTAGGATATTGGCTGTAGGAACGGGAACTGATTCTATTAAATTCACTGCAGACCCTTCTGTAAATTGGCAGGGAATACGTTTTGATAGTACTCCCACAACCAATGACAGCACAATGTTCGAGTATTGTCTTTTCGAAAATGGCATCGGACCTTGGACACACAATGACAAAAAAGGTGGTTCGATTTACGCAGGTTCATTCAGTAAAATTTCAATTAATCATTGCAGTTTTTCGAATAATTACGCTGATTTGGGTGGAGCACTCTCATTTTATAATTCTTCACCAGTAATTACGAACAGTTATTTTAGCGGAAATAGTGCTCAATATGGTGGTGCATACTACGGTTCTGGCTCGTCAGCATCATTCTTGTATTGTACTTTTGAAAACAACAGTGCTGTTGCTAATGATTATGGTTATTATGGCGAAGGTGGTGCAATAAGTTGTCGTTATTCCGGTGTAATGGATATATCTTATTGTTTTTTCTTAGATAATACTGCTGATAATAAAGGTGGAGCAATTTCTCTGGAAACAAGTCTGATATTGCGCAGTTGTGTAATTGCAAATAATACTTCCGGTGACACGGGTGGAGGTTTCAATTGTAACGGTGGTTCAATGTCTATGTACAATTGCACGATTACAGAAAATGTTGCTCAAAACTATGGTAGTGGAATAAATTTTGAATCTACTTCTTACCCGCACTTGCACAATTGTATTATATACGGAAATCACGCTGATGCGGGTCAAATAAGTATCTTGGATACCGATGGCGCTCAGTATTTTCATTATTGTAACATTGAGGGAGGTTTTGATGCTTTTATAGGTGCAGGCAGCGGAGTGAATTTTAACGGTACTTATGAATTCTGTATTGATAGTGATCCGGGATTTACTGATTCATCAAATAATGATTATTCTCTTTTGAATACTTCTCATTGCATTAATGGTGGCAATCCCGGGTTACCAATTTCATTAATTGGAGAATTTGATCTTGCCGGAAATAACAGGATTTTTGATAGCTCAATTGGTTCGGATGAACTGAATGATGCTCTCGACAGAGTAGATATCGGGGCTTATGAATACTCATCAGAAAGTGGTATCATCCCCGCGGGAACAACAATCTACCATAACCAGGTAATCAACTCAAATTTATATGTTCTACAGGATTTCACTTTCACGATCGCTCAAGGTAAAACTCTCGAGTTTGATCAAGGAGCCGGTATGTTCATTTATGGTAGTCTTGATGCTAACGGAGAGTCTTACCAATTGATCACTTTCACAGCGAGCAATGAAAGTAACGGTTGGAGTGGTTTGAATTTCATATCTTCCACTGGTGCCGCACCCACGTCAAATCTCGAATATTGCATTATCGAATATGGTGATGGAGAAACTTCCGGAGAGCAGGCAAATGGAGGTAATATCTTTGTTAAAGATTATGATGAAATTACCCTCTTAAATTGTAGAATAAAATCCGGAAATGCTGAAAACGGAGGTAGTATTTATTGTGAGAATTCCAAAATCAATTTATTTAACTGTATTCTAAATAATAATCAGGCAGATCAATCCGGAGGAGCGATTTTTGCTCATCATTCCGAGTCTTCATTGATCAACCTGACTATTGTAGATAATTCAGCAGGAACAGATGGAGGAGGTCTTGCGTTCTCTGATGAATTATATTCGCAACCGGAGATCAAGAATTGTATTATCTGGGATAATGGTATTGCTCCCATAATTCCCGGAAACGGACTTCTCACAGATGTTGCATATTGTGATATTGAATATCCTTATCCCGGAAGCAATAATATATCTTCTGATCCTGTCTTCACAGGTGAAGCAGATAACCCCTACAATATTGCTAATTATTCCTACTGTTTGAATGCAGGTGTACAGGATACTACCGGTTTGAATCTGCCTGCAATAGATATTCTCGGATATCCACGCATATTTGGTCATACAGATCCAGCTTATGATAGAATCGATATTGGTGCTTATGAATGTCAGGAAATATTTGCACCGTTTAATTTTTCTGCTTCTGATGGTGATAATTACTTTCCCGGATATGTACAATTGTACTGGAATTATAATCCTGATTATGAACCTGCGCCCGAAACTTTCACAATCGGCAGAAATGGAATGCCCATTAATGTTATAGATGGACAAACATATTACTATTCAGATTATACTGCTGTCCCCGGACAAGTTTATTCATATCAAATAGCAGCTATTGCCGGAGATCAATCCAATCTTTCTTTGGAAGATAGCGGCTATCTCAAACCCAATGGTATTATTTCCGGAACGGTTCTCTCTGCCAATAACAATCCCGTTCAAGGTGTCAAAATATCGCTGGATCCCTCACCCGGATTTTGCCTTGAATTCGATAGTTCCGCCCCGTCTTCTTTAACCATAGAAAATCCGGAAGTGAATATGGATTTCAATTTCACCATAGAATTCTGGGTAAAAACAGCTTTGAGTGATGTGATTCTGCTGAATAAAGGAAACCATAATTTTAGTGTAAATGCTTCCGGAAAAGTCGAATATACTGATGGCACAAATACGATAATTCAAGACTCCTTGAGCGTTAATGATAATGAATGGCATCATCTTGCTGTGGTAAATGATTACACCAATTCGAGAACTTTTTTATATTTTGATGAATACAAGGTTGCTTCCGATACAACTTTTGTCTTTAGTGGTTCTTCTGATGCTGGTTTTTCTACATCCACATCTTTTAGCGGATTTCTTGATAATATCATAATTTGGACTGCTGCTCGTGATTCCTCTGATATTGTGGAAGGAATGAATATTATTACTGCCTGGGATGAACCCGGTCTTGCCGGTTATTGGCCTCTTAATGAAGGAATCGGAACTTCTGTTTTCGATGCTACAAATTTTGCCCATAATGGCTCTATTATCGATTGTGACTGGTCATTTCCCGACGCCGGAGTCTTGCTGGGAGCTTTTACAGATGAATGGGGGAATTACATCGT
>JAGMCF010000071.1 GCA_023129415.1 Candidatus Cloacimonadota bacterium | reverse complement strand
ATATTGGGTATAACACTATCAACAACTGCGATGTCGGTATCAGAGTTAGAGAAGATGCAGATCTTTCTGTTAATGGTGAAGTTCATTATAATGATTTAAGTGGTAATACCAGCTTTGGTATTAAGGTTGAGAGTACTTCAAATGTCGATGCAGAAAACAACTGGTGGGGTTCTGCTAATGGACCTGAACACGCAGATAATACTTTCAATGTTGGCTCACAGGGTGATGTGTCTTCTGATTATGTTGATTATGTGCCCTGGTTTGATACAAGCATGGCAGGTAATTCCTTTGCTCCAGTTGAAAAGGATGATGGACTTAAGACTATTACCTACTTCTCATCAATCCAGACTGCAATTAATGCTGCGAGTACAGGTGATATTATCACTGGTAAAGCTGGTATCTTTGATGAGCAGTTTACTGTAGATGAAGCTGTTACTATTCAAGGAACACAATCGAAAGGTTTGTTGACTACAATTCAACCTACCGCAGCACCAGTTCCAGCAGTATATGATATCCAAGTATTTGCCAGTAATGTAACCCTTCAAAATCTTATTTTTGATTTTGGTGACAGGGAAAGTGTGAATACAGGTATTGTTGTTGGTGAATATGGTGAACCTCTTTGTCCAGCTTCTGTTACAAATGTCACAATACAAAACAATGAATTATATGGTGATGGTAACTTAATTCAAACTGGATATACAATTGATATAGGTGGGCTTCTCATAGACTCAAATGATTTCTATTTAGGTATGGATGTAACTGGTGATGGAGCAGAAGGTGTTTATGTTAGTCCATTCCCACAACCAGGAAAAGGGATAGTAACTATTTCTAACAATAATTTCTATGAATTTATAGATTATGCTATTGCTGTAGATGCAAGTTATGTAAATGTTACAAATAATACGATTGATGTTCTTGAGTTTGGTTCTGTTACAAGAGCAGCTATCCGATATATTGATTGGTATGGAAATGATAATACCGATGTAAATATTACCTTAAATGAAATATATGGTGCTGCAAAAGGTATCTGGGTAGAATCTCACGAAGGTACCGGTACTTTATCCGGAACAATTCAGTATAATTATTTTACGGATTGTAACGAAGGTATTTTACTGGCAACCGGTTTAACCACATCTCTTGAAATTACTGAAAATGACTTTGTGACCACGGCTATCAAAGGCGTTAACTATGCAGTTAATAATACCACCACAGTTCTTGCAGATTGTGAAAACAACTGGTGGGATAGTGTAAATGGACCTAACCATGCTGGAAATACCTTTAATGTAACAGCACAGGGTGGGCATGTAACTGACTATGTTGATTATGTCCCATGGCTGGACGATGAATTTGATGTTGGTATTCCTTTTGCCCCAGTTGAACTTTATGAGTCCAGTGTGAAACTTGATAAAAATAAACTCCGTGAAGAGAATCTTTCATTCAAGGATGTAATTAAAAATGGTTTTGAACAATTCTCTTCAATACAGACTGCAATTGATGCCTATGATGATGTTACATACGACTGGGCAGGAATCGCCTGCTATGCAGGCACCTTCACAGAAGACTTTGTTGCAGACAAAGATGATATCTGGTTCGCGGGTGAATCTACGAAACAACTTGTCACGCTTCTTGGTGACCAGGAAGTTACAGGAAATTATGTCTGGTTTGATAATTTTGAATTCGATCCTCAGGCGGGTGTTGCCCTTCTTTTGAATTCCTCAGCAGCCCCAATAGATGGAACCTGGATTGATGGTTGTACATTCACAATTGACGAAAGCGGAGATGTTGGTATCTATGTTGGTGGCTCTGCAAGCCCTAACGCTGTAACATACACGGATATCGAAAACAGCATATTTAACGGTCCAACTGCTGATAAAAATTCTAATCCCTTCAAAGTTGGTGGATGGTTTGGAACAAATATCGGTTGCGAAATTGACGGATTGGTCTTCTATAACAACGAAGTGAACTATGGTTCTATTCCAATTAACATTGTAGATGAAATTGTCACTGATCTTTATATTGGCTACAATGACTTCCTTAATACCGATGGCGTGATCTACTTCTGGAATAATTCCGGCACACCTCCTACTGGCGAACTTTCTTACTTTGATTTCTCAAACAACTATGTCCCGAGTTCAAACAGTTATGGAATCGCCATTGGCGGCGCTTCTCTCGGTGGACCCACCTTTACTGATGCTAACTTTGGACCCCATATTGCAATAAATGATAATGCCTTTGAAATGTCCGGCACGACCTATGGTTATGGTGCTGTTTATATGGCAGATCAATATACCGGTCTTCTCGATGCTTCTGAGAACTGGTGGGGTGATGCAAATGGTCCTGAAAATGACAACAACACCTATACTCCTCCTGCTGCACCAAAAGGACGCGCAACGGTCAGCGACCGTGTGGAATTTGCGCCCTGGTATAAAGACGGTACAAACACTGCCCCAGCCAGAGGTTGGATGCCATTATCTCCTCCAGAAGATTACCTATTTGCTCCTGTCATAAATGTTACTGCTAGTCCCAATACCTATCACTCTTCTATTCAGAGAGGTGTCGATGGCGCAACCGCAGGTGACTCGATTTCCTGTCTTGCAGGCACATTTGATGAATGTGTTACAATAGACAAAAATGTTAAAATTGCTGGTGATAGCTCGGCTAAAGGAACTACATACCTTGCTCCCTCTTTCGCTCACATGGACGCTGCTACTGTTAAGAATGTCACTGATGCTCCTGTTTTGAATGCAGATTTTCAATCAGTACTATTTGTTGATTATACGGGAACAGCCCTGACAACAATAAAAGATTTTGTTATTGACGGCTCTGCTTTCAATACAGGCGATCCTGCTTCAGGTGGTTATTTTGCCGGTATCCTCTTTGACGAAACTGCAGGTACCGTTGCGAATATTTCATTTAATGATATCTACACACTTACAGACAATAAAGGTGTAGGTGTTGTAGTTAATGACAACTCCGGAACTGATAAAACAACAGAAGTTGTAGATTGTGATTTCAATGCATGCCCGACTGGTGCTCTATGGCTTGTACATCCCAACGCAATGGGTAATATTCATGACAACACCTTAGACGGCTCCAGAAACACCATTATGTTCCTTAGCTCATCTTCTACCACTGCAAGTATTGTCGACAATAATACTCTAACGAATTGTACAAGAGCCGTTGTCGCATATCCATTCAATGCTGATGTTAAAATTGATATTACAGATAATACTTTTGACTTTAGCGGTACTGCTCTCGCTACTTCTGTCGATGCTATCATTGGAAACAGCAGCGGTGTTGTATATAGTTTTGAACTCAACATTGAGAATAACGACTTTATCGGTAACTACCCCCCTGGATCTAAACCCGCTGCAAATGATTCGAAGCCGATCAATTTCATTCAAAATTGTACAGGCACTACAATAACAAATAATACCTTTGATAATTTCTATAGAGGTATTTTCTTAAATGGCGGATCCTCGGTTGTTACTGATCTAACGATTACGAATAACGTGTTTACCGATATTGCTCTCAATGTAATTTCTATCGAAGCGGGTATGGTTGGGGTTGGAACAATGGCAATTAACTACAACTCCTTTGACACCAATTCTGCATACGCAATCTGGAGTGTACATGCTACAACAGTTGACGCAGAAAAGAACTGGTATGGTGATGCAACTGGACCTGTTCATACAAGCAATCCTCATAATATTCCTAAAGTATATGGTGATGGTGCTCCTGTAAGTGATAATGTTGATTTCATCCCCTGGTATGCAACAAGTACTGTGACTCCTTCAACTGAATATGTTCGCACTCACGGGTCAACAAAAATACCACCACAACAGAATCTTGCTTTCGCAGATTTTATTCAGGCGTGTATCAATGCAGCAGCCGATGTCTATTACTTTGTGCAGGTTACCGATGCTGCAACCCCATATACAGAGAATCTTACTGTGGACAATCAGGCATATATCTATGGAGGTGGTAATAAAGCTTCTCCTCCTGTAACGATCGTTGGGACTCACACGATAACTGGTGATAATGTGACCTTTGATAATTTAATATTGACGAACACCAACTATTATACTCTCAATATTGATGCTTCTGCTGGAACGATAGATAATATTGATATTACTAATTGTACATTTAACTTGATTGGATACGCAGGTGTGCATATTGGTGGTGATGATGGAAGTACGAATTTAATATCAGATGTAACAATTGACGGCAATACTTTCAACGGACCTGCAAGTATGGCATCTAATCCATTTAAGATAGGTGGATATCATGGACATCCTGGTGGTTGTAATATTGATGGAGTATTGTTCCAGAATAACTGGGTTGATAAGGCTTCTATTCCTGTTAATTTACATGACCAAAACATTAATGATATTCAGGTTAGATACAATACATTTACAAATACAGACGGTATAATCTACTTCTGGAATGATGCTACTCCAACTGGTGTATTATCCAATTTTGTATTTGCTAATAATGATGTTAATAGCACAAACACTTATGGTATTGGTTTTGATGAAACTGGTGTATTTACTGATGCAAACTATGGAACAGGAAATGCTATTAATAATAATAGTTTCGATGGTATTCTTGGTGATTATGGATTTGGTGCTGTAACTGTATTGACATCCGGTCAACTAACAAACCAGATTGATGCTACAAACAACTGGTGGGGTTCAAGGTCTGGACCTATTCATTCAGGTAATA
>JAGMCF010000070.1 GCA_023129415.1 Candidatus Cloacimonadota bacterium | reverse complement strand
GAACTACATCGATATTTATTTTACCCGTTTGAGATGTATAGAGCAAAAAATTGGATCGTTTTTCCGGTAAATTTTTCATATTATTTTTCTCTTTCCAAAATCTCATTTTGAACTTGTAAGAAATCCTTACAAGTTGCTTTTTCTTCTAATATCTTCGTTTTCATATATAATTTTCTTTGATGAATTGTAGAATTTTGTTTTATAATTTTTCCCATCGTTCGCAGTTATTTCCAAAATGGAAATAACTGAATCTTCATCTAACTCTCCAGATGAAAAAATATTTTTTAAGTGCTTATTCACAGCAGGTATCTGAACTCCAAATAGTTCCGACATACTCTTTTGAGTAAGCCAAACTGTCTCATCAAAAAGAACTACATCGATATTTATTTTACCCGTTTGAGATGTATAGAGAAAAAAATTGGATCGTTTTTCCGGTAAATTTTTCATAATTTAATCCTTAAAAAAATTATTTATTTTTTCATTCAATTTGGAAATATTATTTTCAATTTTATCACTGTCTGCAAGATAAAGAAAATCAAATCGTTTATAACCGAATTTCTCATTATTTTTTTTCATAGAATAAAGTCTCCTTCTTAATTAGCCAACAACTGTTGACTTTTTTTTGAATTCAATTTAGCCAACAATTGTTGACCGATTGTAATTAACAAGATATTTTTATAATCAATAGTAAAAAATTATTCAACTTAAATTGCCCATAACGGTCCCGCACGCCACAAACGGAGCTTGCGAAGTGGACACATTGTTAGTGGTTGTAAATCTATTCATTTTTTATCAAAAATTAAACCCCATTCAGTAACAACAAAACCTGTTCGATCGAAAGAAGGGATTTCTGGTTTCTCTAATTTAATTTCATTTGAGTTTAGTTTTTTGACAAAATAAGTTAATCTTAAAATACTATCAGGTTGTTTTGAAAAATTAAGCTGAATAAGAGGATCAAGTTGTTTATTGTATTGTGGGTAAATTGCGTAATATTTAGAATCAATCAATATTGGAATCCAATGCTCAATGAAATCATTGATCTCAGTTTGATTAAAACCTGATTGCTGCAAATTTTCTTTAAAGAAGACTTCTAAATTTTCAAGTTCTACTACCCATCCTTTTGTCTTTTGAAAGATATTTGGCTGAATACTCTCGTAAAATAAGTAATTATATTGATCATTGATTTTCCCATCAGATTCTATCTGTAAATTTCTCCATTGCTCAGGATATTCGGGAATAGAAACAATAACATTCCCTGAATGCGGAAATGAGATATTCAAGTCTAATTCTATTGTAGTTTCTGGATAAAGATAGATGTTAGGTTTATAATCAATTGAATAGTAATCAGGGATAGAGTAATCGGCATATCCTTCTATCAATTGAAATTCAGTTTCAAAGAATTCATCCCTTACAAAAGCTTTCAATAAATAGTTATCTGCTACTATTTCAGTTTCAAATCTCCCCAAATTATCTGTAAAGAGTGAATCAATAAAAACTGAATCTTTCCAGACGGAAAATCGGGCATTTATTATAAATCCGTCATAAGGATCATACATTGTGCCACAATTCAAATTCTCATTAATTGCATCAAAATCTTGTTGGTAATCAATTCTTAAAGTATCAAAATGATTTGCTCCAATAAATTCAGTGTAATTGCCATTCTTGCGTGCTATTATTGAAAATAAAATAATAATTTCTTCAATAGGTGGTTGAGTGTAACATTCAGAAACATGAATTTCTATTTCCCCGATTTGTTGTTCCTCATAGCAAATCGGATAGACATCACCATTTTCTTCTTCGGTCACAATAAACATCTCTTGAATTGAGCCATTTTGAAATATCTCTATTGCAATCATAGGCTTTTCATCTGGAGATGTGGATTTACTACAACCATAAATCATTACTAACATAATCAAGACTACAATTGAATTTTTCATATAATTTCTATCTCCTATTTTTGTCCACTAACGCTCCGTGTGCTGTGGGTTCGTTAGAATCCGACCAAGACGAACCGACCAAAGTTTGAATCGCAAGAATCAAAAGAAAGCGGACTGATAACCCCAACCGCAGAAACGCTTGTTAGATGCAAAACAGACCAGAAATCAGTAACATTTGTAACCAAAAAATTTCATACCACTTCTTGTATTCGAGTTAATAATTGGGAAATCACTAGGATAATAATACGACAAAAGTTCGCTTATAGAAGATTTACCCCAACGATATAATTCATTACAACACATCTCCATTCTTACTTCAATTGGTAGATTCGTTTCATGCAGTAGATGTTTCCATGATTTGATTACTTTTGGTACAGAATTATTTGCTGGATTTAGAAATGCAACTCTATTTAATGGTAAACTATTCATTGAGTAGATTTGCTTAATTATTGTTTCAATCTCTTTATCGCTAATTTTATCAATATTGTTCCTTGATAGATGTTGTTGGATGATTTTAATCTTACTTAATCTTTGTTTCTCATTATCATGTTGGTTATTATTTATCCAAGCAGAATACTTAATCATATATTTCTTTAATTCTGAAATTCGTTTAGCATCAGTTAATTTTCTATAATCTCTTATATTATAGAACGATTTTGAAGGTGTATCTTTATGTTCATGAAATAGATAATTAAAAAAACTATCGATTTCTTGGTAAATTGGTACAAATTGCCAAACTCTTTTAACATTATGTAAATAAACATTTTTAAAATGATTAAAATACTTTAGTTCATCTAGATAACTTTTAAATATAGTAACTTTATATTGTAATACTGGCAAATCCCATAGTTTGGATAAACCACTTGAAAAAAAATTTTCTTCTTTGCCCTTTGAACTTCTCTTTTGAGGTAACCAAGAAAAATCGATACCTTTGGCGGTTTTCCACCAACAGAAAAAAAAACTTTCTAATTCTGGAGTGTAGTCCTGCAAAATACCAAATTCATAACGTTTAGAAAATGCAGTTCCTGTTAGATTTGCAGATGAAAATAATACTTTATCATCAATTATGTAAATTTTAGCATGTAACCCAGGTAATGTTTTGATTTCGGCTCGATATTGGAATTGTGAAAAAGTGTCTTTTTTTATTAATGCTTCATTTTTAATGTCTGTTAGAAGTTTAACATCAACATTCATGTTAGAGATCCATTTTGTACCAATTATCTTTTTTACTGAACTCCAATTGCCGATAAATGGAACAATTATCCAAAATCGTTTTTTAACTTTGTTACAAAGATTATTTAATGTCATAACTAATTCGTTACCATATATCATCTCTCCCTCCTTTTAAGTTTGTTTTGCATCTAACATTCTGCGGCTAAACGACGTTTGCTGGAGCGTACTCGCGGAAGTAAATATGGCGAAGCCCAAGCCGATACTCCGGCGCAGCGTTTTAGCCGTTGTTATGCGTCGTTTTTTTATTCATATCTTTTTATTTTCACTTTTCCTGAAGGTATTTTGTGATTATATAAATTTACGAAATATTTTAAGTATTCAATAAAATTATCTTGATCTTGATAAACAGATAACATCATCGCAATAATTATTGGATAAAAATCATTTTCATTATCAACAGAAACTCGTTTCCTATTATAACTAATAGTTAATATGTTATCAAATATATCAAATAAAATTCCTGAAATATACTGTTTATTTTTTTGGTGCTTTATATCTGTAATTTCAAAACTAAACATTTTTTCATATTTACTTTTAAGTGATTGCACAAATAATTCTGCAAGTTCAATTGCAGAAATTACTTCTGTTTTATTGGGTATTTTATATTCATGCTCAACTTTATTTCTCAAATTTCTTATATTTGAAATAGTAATAACAGGTGCTAAATTATAAGCTTTAATTACTTTAAGTTTAAATGGTAATGATTGTTCATCATCAACAAAATGATTACAAAAATTCAATATATTATTATAATTTAAGTTCAAATTTAAATATTTTAATATCACATCAATTTGACAATCAATCGCACGTTTTGAATTGGAAAGAGAATTGATTAAACCTCTATCGTCCGTTGATTTGAAATCTTTTTTGGCATAAACAAGATATTTTTCTGGACTAATATCAAAATTATCATCAATATCAAAGTTTTCAGATGAATCTATACCTATTAATGAATTCGTAAAATCAATTTTTGAATCAGATATTAAATCATTTATTGTTTTATAACTCATAAAACCTCATATCTTCATTGAGTAAGGAACCAAAAAAAAATGACGCATAACGCTATATATCCCCGACATTAATGTCGTGAACCCACCCAGATTGGTAGTGTATACGCAATATTGCGTGTATTTCTCCTTTAGATTAATATATATGGTTTTAATAATTTCCATTAAAATTCCTCTACATACTTCATAACCTTAACAGCCTTTTCATTTCTTTTTTGTCAATGAAATATTTTGGTTTTTTAATTATCTGATGAATTAGAAATGTTAAACAAATGGTTAATCCATCAGTTGGCGGAATGGACAAGCAGAAGGTTCAACTAATTTTTTCTCATATATACATTTAATATCGTTGATTTGCATATACTCAATAAAAATATTATAGACTTACCCAAAAGATATTCAAATAGGAATACCCCCAGAATTCATAAAGAAGATTTCATAAACACTGATAAATAAGTTAGCTAGGAGAGAAAAGTCATGGAACTTTTTCTTTAAAATATTAGAATTATTGATTCCAATACGAATGTTACAGCTAAAATGTGAGATAATTTTTAGAAAAGATTTAAATTCACATTATCTGATTCTATGTTTTTTCTATTTTGAGTATTGTGTTCTCGGAAGATTTGGTATCCAATGAAGTGGATTCAACATACAGATTATTGTTTTCATTAACAATGAAAAAAAATATTATTAACCATCGAATTCATTCGATGGGTTTGAGAATACTCCTACGAAACCCGACTTTAGTCGGTAGAATATTTGAAAATTTATTTATATACAAATTGATTCGATTAAGTTCCCTGACTGAAGTCGGATATTCTGGTTGAATTATTTGCCATCGAATAAATTCGATAGTTAAAGTTTAGTTTGAATCATTTTTACTGATAAACCTTCAAATAAAGGAAGTGTAAAGATTAGTTAGAATATATTCGTTTCTAATTCTTTCTGCGATATATAGGGAACCCATAATGTTCTTAGCACGTCTCTTTTTTATTTAGCAAGTCGGATTTATCCAATCGTAATAATATTATATTAAGAAATTATTATAAAAAATCAAATGATGAATCGATTAATCAGATTTTTAATAATTTTTTTTGGGTATGCATACTTACCCAAAAGATATTCAGAAACTTGACAATATTAGATAAATGCATTCCTTATCAAAAAGAAAATAAATATAAAATAAAGCAAAAACTAGAAAGACATTGATTAGTCTTTTTTAAAAAAAAGCCTGAATAAAAAGGAGCAAAAATGCAAGTACTTGTAATGTATTACTCAAGAACAGGAAACACAAAAAAGCTCGCTGAAGAAATTGCTAAAGGAGTGAAAGATGTTGAAGATATTAATTGTGTAATAAAACCAGCATCAGAAATTACAAAAGATGATTTTCTACAATCTGATGGAATAATTGCAGGTTCCCCTGTATATTTTGGAACAATGGCTTCAGAATTAAAAGGAATTTTTGATAGATTTATAGGACTTCGCAGGAAGATGGAAAATAAAATAGGTGCAGCTTTTGCAACTTCCGCAGACCAATCCGGAGGAAAGGAAACTACCATAATATCAATAATCCAGGCAATGTTGATATATGGTATGATAGTAGTGGGTGACCCTCTGGATGCTACTGGTCATTATGGAGTATCTTGTGCAGGAGCTCCAGATACGAAAACTGCTATGAATGCTGCTAAATTAGGCAAAAGAGTTGCTCTATTAGTAAAGAATTTAAGATAGAATGATATTATAAAATTGAATATAAGCAAAATTGTGAAACAGCAATTTTAATATATAACAATCTAAAAGAGGAATAAAGATGGAAAAAATTGAATTATATAGAAACTTTATGAAATCCAATCATAAACAATTTAAAGGAATAACTGACCAGCAAAAAAATTTACCCAACCCCCCTTTGCAAAAACCTTATGATAAAAAGGGAAAAATTATCAATTTGCCCGAAGTTGATAAAAATATTATAAAAAGGAATGACCTGTATAAATGCTTAAAAGAGAGAAGAAGCATTAGACAATTTTCAGATAAATCTTTATCAATAAAAGAACTATCCTTTTTATTATGGGCAACTCAAGGTGTTGAGAAAATTATCAGAGATGGTTACGCAACGCTTAGACCAGTTCCATCTGCCGGTGCTCGGCATCCTTTTGAAACATATCTTGCTGTAAATAGAGTAAGTGAACTTGATAAAGGAGTGTATCGCTATCTTCCATTAACTCACCAGTTATTATTCCTTTTTGATAAAGATAATATGTCAAAGAAGCTCAATAAAGCAGTATTTGGTCAAAACTTTGTTGGTAATAGTGCTGTTGTTTTTATCTGGAGTTGCATTCCATACAGAGCTGAATGGCGATATAGTATCCTTGCTCATAAAGCAATGCTCCTTGATGCTG
>JAGMCF010000007.1 GCA_023129415.1 Candidatus Cloacimonadota bacterium | reverse complement strand
TTTTTTGTATTAGATTTTTTTATTGAAATTACTGATGATGTATTAAAAGTCTATAATTTAGTAGAAGAAACCCCAGCAGGAACGCTTGTGTTGATCTCTTTTGATTATGGACCTTCTACTAAACCAGAGCTACAACCAATGGCAGATGCTGTAATTGAACATGCGTTAGGAAAAAATCTTAAGTTGATTTGTATAGCTCTCTGGCCTATGGGGGTTCAGATGTGTGCTGAAGTCTTTGAAAAAATGACTGAACTATTTCCTGATATAAAATACGGAGAAGATTATGTAACTATGGGATATAAAGCTGGTGGAATAGTTACTATGAGACATATGGCAAAGGACTTCCGTGGAACATTTCCAACTGATGAAGGTGGAACTCCGATTGACGAACTCCCTATTCTAAATGATATAAATAATCTTGAAAAATTTGGTTTTGTTTTTGGTTTATCTGCAGGCGACCCTGGGATAAAACAGTGGGTAATGGTTGCTCATGATGATTATGGGCGACCTGTTGCTGGAGGCACAACAGCTGTTTCTGCTCCATCAATCTTACCTTATATTAATGAACAAAAACAATTAATAGGTCTTTTAGGTGGACTAAAGGGAGCAGCAGAATATGAAAAACTAATTGACCGTCCAGCCTTTGCTACAAAGGGAATGGATGCACAATCCATTGCACATCTTATTATTATCCTATTTATTATAGTTGGTAATGTCGGTTATTTTGTTACAAAAAAATCAAAGGGGGTGTAATATTTTAACCCCGTATAATAGTTCGGAAGGTTCAATAGTGAAGTATTTTTTTATAACACCCCCAAGATGTTTTATATTATTACACCCCCTAAATATGAAACATAAAATAAACTAATGAAATGGTCATAATAAATTTATGTGATAAATTTTTATAGGGAGAAAATAATGGAACTTACAATGCAAACAATTGGAATATGGATTGGGGCGTTTTTCACCTTATGTATTTTCAGTTTTTTATATAAAGATAATCCTTTTTACAAAATTGCAGAACAGATATTCATTGGAATTTCTGCTGGTTATTGGTTTATCTATACAATCTATTTTATTCTTATTCCAAATCTTTTTTTAGAACTAAAAAGTGATTTCTCGGGGAATTTATTACTTATTATTCCTGCCATTTTAGGAATCCTGATGCTTTGCCGTTTAATTCCAAAAATTGATTGGGTAAGCAGATACCCCATTGCATTGGTTGTTGGCACAACTGCTGGTACCTCTTTTGTCTATTATTTAAAATCTGATGTAATAAATCAGCTAACTGCTACTATCCTGAATCCCTTTAAAGCTGATGGCATAGCTTCTATAATAGGACAAATTCTTTTAATTACTGGCACTATTACAGGAATAATATACTTTTTCTTCAGTAAGAAACATGAAGGAGCATTTGGCACAACAGCAAAGGTTGGAATATACTTCCTTATGGTTAGCTTTGGAGCTGCATTCGGATATACTATTATGGCTCGTATCTCTTTGCTGATCGGAAGATTGAATTTCTTGCTTGGGAATTGGCTGGGGATAATAAAACCATAGAACTTTGAGAGTTCAATTTTAGTTCTAGTATAATATATAATCAAAGGAATTTTAGACCTTCAAGGTTTTTGGGAAACCTTAAAGGTCTTTTATTTTCCCTCCCATTCTTGACAATATAATATCAATCTTATTAATAAAGCAAAATCATTTGAGGTATGAAATGGAAAATATATTATCATTGATAGGATGTTTAAATAATTATTATGAAAACGACTAAAACAAAATTATATGAGAGAAAAAATGGAGATAAAAATGTTGGTTAAAAATTTAAAAACTATGTTTAATCTTGATTCCTGCCTTCCAAAGCAAAGCAGAGGACTTATATCGGAGAAATTCCGATTGATATCAAGTAAAATGTTCAGGGTCATACTTCTTTTTTCATTCTTTTTCTTAGCAGATTTAGCATTAGTTGCACAAACAAACGAGCAAGAGTTGCTTAGACTTTCACAACAATTCACAGAAAAATATGAAAGAGAAAAAGCAGAAGCAATAAGAGTTGCAAAAGAGAAGGGATGGGTGATAAGACGCGAATTCCCAGACGGAAGAATTATAGAAATTCAAAGATTAGCTCCAAATGGTATGCCAATCTATTATACTACTACTAACCTGAATGCAGCCAAAACCGTTGGAACAGATGAGTTATGGCCAGGTGGCGCAAGTGACTTAAATCTTACTGGTGATGGATTTCTCCTTGGTGAATGGGATGGTGGTGGCGTAAGAACCACACATCGTGAGTTAACAGGAAGAGTGACTCAGCAGGATATACCTGCTGGACTTTCTAGTCACTCCACACATGTTGCTGGAACTATTATAGCAAGTGGAGTAGATATCAATGCCAAAGGCATGGCTTATCAAGCTGATTTAGATGCCTATGATTGGAATAATGATCAGGCAGAGATGGCAAATGCAGCAGACTCTTTGTTATTATCTAACCACTCTTATGGAGCAATGATTGGTTGGGATTTTTGTAATCATTCAACACCGGGGGTTGATAACTGGCATTGGTTCGGAAATATAAGTATAAGTGCAACTGAAAGCTTTTGGTTTGGTTTTTACAATAGCTGGGCAGCAGATTGGGATACAATTGCTTATTATGCTCCAGATTATCTTATTGTACAATCAGCTGGCAATGATAGGACTGATAACCATGTTGGGTGGCATAGGGTCTGGGAGCCTGACTCATCAAAATGGGTCTGGTCAGACGATGCCAGAGACCCTGATGGAAATTATGATTGTATTCCACCTAGAGGAACAGCTAAAAATGTCCTAACAGTGGGAGCAGTTGATGATATTCCTGGTGGTTATAACCAACCAGCTGATGTGGTTATGAGTACCTTTAGTTCCTGGGGTCCTTGTGATGATGGAAGAATAAAACCTGATATAGTGGCAAATGGTGTTAATTTATGGTCGTGTGATGATGACCACAATAGCGATTATACGACTAAAAGTGGAACTTCAATGTCTACTCCGAATGTCTGCGGAACATTAGGCCTTCTTCAAGGTTATTATCATCAATTAAATGATGAATATATGACAGCAGCGATGTTAAAGGGATTAGCGATAAATACTGCCGATGAAGCCGGACCGAACATTGGTCCTGATTATATGTTTGGATGGGGATTGTTTGATGCGGAAGGATCAGCAAATCTCATTACCAAAGATAATGAATATGGAGACCTAATATGCGAATACGAGCTAAATAATTCGGCGACAGATGAATTTGTATATTATTCTGATGGTTCGGAAGATATCACAGTGACAGTATGTTGGACAGACCCTCCGGGCACACCTGTAGCTCCTGCTTTGAATCCAAGTGATAAAATGTTAGTCAATGATCTTGATCTCAAACTTATCGAAGAAATTGGCACAGAGATATTTCCCTGGAAATTGAATAAAGATGCACCCATACTCGCTGCCACAACAGGTGATAATGATATTGATAATGTAGAGCAGGTTTTTATTGATAATCCGGATGCGGGATTTTATACTATACGAGTCTCACATAAAGGAGATATTGGCAATGGACAGGACTATTCTTTGATAATTTCCGGCATGAAAAAACCAGGTACATGGGAAGGAAGTGTATCAAACAACTGGAACAATGCTGATAACTGGAGCGCCGATGTAGTTCCTATTGACCTCGTAGATGTTACTATTCCTGCTGACTACACACATTATCCCGAAATTTATTCTACTGATGCAGAATGTAACTCTCTTACAATTGAATCAAATGCAACTTTAAGAATATTTGATGAATGGCTCATAGTAAATGGCGATTTGACTATCTACGGAACTTTAGAAATGTGGCATCCTGATGCAATCCTCTTTGTGCATAATGATGTGTACTGGAAATCCGGAGCAACAGCAACAATAAATGCATACAATTCAATGAAGATAGCTGGTGATTGGTATTTTGAGGAAGGAGCAAATATTCATCTTGATGATGGTGCTGTCTCATTTTTGGGCAATGATGATTCGATAGTGTATATGAATAGTGATAACTGCTATTTTAATTATCTTGGTGATTATAAATCAAATGGAGCACATTTAGGAATTAGTTGCACCTCAACAGATACCCTGATTATCAACAACGATCTTTATCTACATTCTAATTCAATCTTATATGGAAACTCCTCTTATCCCACTATCCTCAAGGGAAACTTTACCAGCAACGGAACCTTTGAGTTTTATACCGGAGACTTTATCTTTGACGGTTCGGAACAATACATACATTCAGATGTTGGAAATTTTTTCAATAACTTATATATAAGTTCTTCCAATAATACAACTATGGGTAATCCTGCTGTGAATGGAGATTTCACTGTAAATGGAAATCTCACAATTGATGAAGGTACGTTGAATCTCAATGGATATACCTGTAATTGTAAAGGTAATGTAACAATAAATAATGGTTGTAAAATATCTATCGATGATAATGCCTGTTTAAAAGTCGGTGGAACCGATACCTTAACAGTTAATAATGGAGGAACGCTCGAAGTAATCGGCTCTAACGGTAATGAAGCGAAAATTTCTCACGATTCTGATTATTATGATTTTAATATTAATAGTGGTGCAACCATCAGCGCTGAATATACAATTTTTGAATATATGAACTCCAATGGTGTAAATGTTAAGAGTGGTGCTATTATTGATACTGACCATAACTTCAGCAATTGTACATTCCAAAATGGAGCAAGCAGTGGAACATTACTCACCATTAGTAACAATCAGAATTTGACACTTTATGATGTATCGTTTCCTGCAAATAATTGGGGGAGCGATTATAATGTTTCAAAACCAATAGATAAAGGACAACTCTCCTTTGACGATGCCACCGGTGCGTTTGCCGGCGAAAGTTTTGATAACGATCCCTATGATAGAATTACATGGAGCTTTGCACCTGCAGCTCCCCAAAACCTTCATGCTACTGCCGGTATCGAGAAGATTCTTTTAGAATGGGATGCTAATTCAGAGCCGGATTTGCATAAATATAATATCTATAGAGATACAAGTTATCCTATTACAACATTAATAGACAGTGTTGTCGGAACACCTGCAAATCCGAATTATCTCGATACGGGATTAATACCCGGACAGTTTTATTATTATAGCATTACAGCTGTTGATGATAATGGGTATGAGAGTTCCTATTCACTTAGTGCGAGTGCAAAACCTCTTTCCTATGAATCTGATAATGTGGTTTTTGTTGCAACGGACGGTTCTGATATAACCGGTGATGGTACAATTAACAATCCATACAAAACCATACAACATGGTATGGATGTCGTAGCTGTATCAGATACTGTTTTGATAAAAATTGGAACTTATACTGAAAATATAGATTTTATTGGAAAAGATATTGTTGTAGGTTCTTACTATCTTATCACTTCTGATACATCTTATATTTCACAAACAATAATTGATGGTAACAGTTCAAAAAGTGATTCAAGCTGTGTTTATTTTACCAATAATGAAACCAGCTCTGCTATGCTCGTTGGTCTGACGATACAAAACGGACGAGGTGGCAGAAGTGGCTCCTCTCCCTATACATATTGGGGTGGTGGCATAACCTGTCGTGACCATTCTGATCCAACTATCTCATATTGCACAATTATAAATAATACAACAGCTCGATATGGCGGAGGTATTTGTTGTTCTGAATTCTCAGATCCGACTATCAATTATTGTACTATTTATGATAATACTTCAGATTATGGCGGTGCAGGAATTGTATGTTTTGACTCAAATCCCGACATTGTGAATTGCCTTATCAAGGACAATGTTGCAGGCAGTGGCGGAGGAGCACTTGACCTCTCCTGCACAGGTACGCATATTACCAACTGCACAATTGTAGGAAACACTGGCGAAGGTATGTTTGAAAGTGGGATTTTCGTCTATAGTAACAGCACGGTCTTTATTCGAAGCTCTATTCTGTGGGGAAATTCTGAACCTCAAGTATATAATTTAGATGACTGTACTGTCTATTTTTCCGATATCCAAAACCAAACACCTTCATCAGGCTGGTTCTGTATCGATTCCGACCCTCTATTCGTTAATGAAGCTCAAGGTAATTACCAACTTAGCTCGAGTTCTCCGTGTATCGACGCTGGAGACCCGAATGCTTCTGTACCGGAGGGTGGAGGGATCCGTATCGATATGGGTAATGAAGAATATACTGGAAATGTGGTGACCAAAAGTGTTCAGCAGAGTTTCAATCTCTATTCCTTTGGAGCATCAATGGTTCAGATGTTTGTAACTGATGGCAGTGGACAATTTACTGTAACTCATCATGGATCAAATCATCCTTCTGCACCGCATTCGATCGAAAGATATGCAACCATTATTTTGAATTCCGGGTCTCCTACTGTAAATCTAAAATTTTATTACGAGGATTCAGAATTAGATGGAAATGTCGAAAATGATCTAAATCTATGGAGATGGACTGGTGATAGTTGGGTAGGACCAATAGAACCTAACTCAAGCGACACTGAGGAGAATTGGGTGCAAATTACAGGACAAACATCCTTCAGCGATTGGGTCATATCAGACGCTGAAGATGAAGGAACTCTACCAGTTGAATTACTCAGTTTTACTGCGGTGTACTCTCAGGACAATTCCGGCAATGAATATGTGACAGTAAACTGGTCAACAGCTTCAGAAACAGATGTACAAGGTTTTAATATTTATCGTTCTGAATATGAAAATTTGAGTACAGTTGGTAATCATATTAACGCTTCTTTGATTGAAGGAGCAGGAACAACCACAGAACCGCAACATTATTCTTTCATTGATGATATAGCTAATCCATATAAAACTTATTATTACTGGTTAGAATCAGTAGATTTTGGTGGCATCTCTGAATATCATGAACCAGTAAAATATGTTCCTGGAGATATCGATGGTGACAACGAAGTTGATTTGTATTCTTCAACAATTCTCTATAATAATTATCCAAATCCTGCTACAAATAAAACCTCAATAAAATATCAGTTAAAAGGAAGTGTTATTGAACAAGATGCAGTTATTTCTATTTATAATATTAAGGGAGAGTTAGTAAAAACAATTAAAGGTAAAAAAGGTAAAGTTGAATTTGATGTATCTGATTTAGCAACTGGAATATATTTTTATCAACTCAAAACCAGTAATTTTAATGAAGTTAGAAAAATGATTGTAATCCAGTAAGAAAAATCCTGTGCTGGTTCAGATTTATCCTGAAAATCTTTGGGAGAACCACAATATTTAAAAACTTTGTAGTTTCAAACAAAGGCTGGTAAGCCTTAGGCTCACAAGTGACATATTTAAAACAGAGATAACAATTATTTTTTAATATTTCTCTGATATTCAATTATGAACTTTTTAGGGGTTATTATTTGAATACCCTGATAGGATTTAAGTTTAAGCAAATGTCTATCACCAGTTACTATATAATACGCATTACCTTCCAATGCACATGAAAGAAATTTGTTGTCTTCTGGGTCTTCTTTTATCTTATCGACTTTGAGTTTACCAGAAACAAGCATTGTATCAAGACCTAATGAAATTTCTACATTCTGAATATCTAAATCAGAAAGTTTATAATTCTTTTTAATCTTGTGATATTGAAGAACACGAATCACTTCCTCAATGATTTCTGGGGAAGTTACAAATACAAACTTTTCATTCTCCCACATCTTTAGTATCTGATAAGGATAACCTTGTGGAATTATAATACCACTTACAATTACATTAGTATCAATTACGCATCTAAGCATATTATTTTCTAACTGATTGAATGGCTTCTTTTATATCTGCACTTGCTTGTTTTAGTGGTATATCCCTGTTTCTATAACGAATTTCATCAAGTGATTGAAAACGAACAAATCTCTCAATATCGGGTACTAATTTAAGTAATTTCTTCTTCTCTTTTTCACTGAGTAGGGAAATCGCAACAGCTATCTGCTCAGGTAAAAGTTTTAAATATGCTCTCTGTTTTAACATCTCTATCACCTCATTAACTATACTCATATTTGAAAAATCTATTTGTCAAGAAAAATATTATTCAGTCCCCTGATATAGGCCTTCAAGGTTTCCATCCCGATATAATCGGGAGAAGGTCTTTTATTTTCCCTCCCATTCTTGACAATATAATATCAATCTAACTTTTAAAGTAAAAATCATTTGAGGTATGGAATGCAAAATATATTGTCAGATAGTGATGTTCAAACAATTGAAAATCTATCTAAATCACGAGAAACAATTATTAAAGAAATACATAAAGTTATTATCGGACAGGATAGAGTAATTGAGTATTTTCTAATTTCGTTATTTGCAAACGGGCATTGTCTTCTTGTTGGTGTGCCAGGACTTGCAAAAACACTTCTTATCAGCACTATCGCACAAGCACTGGATTTAAAATTCAGTCGTATTCAATTCACTCCAGATTTAATGCCTTCAGATATAACTGGTACGGATATTCTCACCGAAGATAGAACAACAGGAAAAAGAATTTTCCAATTTGTAAAAGGTCCAATTTTTGCAAATGTTATCCTTGCAGATGAGATAAATCGAACACCACCCAAAACGCAGTCTGCACTTCTGCAAGCTATGCAAGAAAGAGAAGTCACAGCTGGGAATAATACTTTCCCACTAACTCCTCCATTCTTTGTTCTTGCCACACAAAATCCTATTGAACAGGAAGGCACTTATCCCCTACCAGAAGCACAATTAGACAGGTTCATATTTCATGTTGATATTGATTATCCAAGTTATGAAGAAGAAAAGCAGATTGCTGAATTCACAACAAGCCAGGAATTTCCAAAAATTAATAAAGTAATTGATGGTGAGGAAATAAACAAACTGCAAAAGTTTATCTTCAAAATACCTGTATCTGAACACATTCTAAAATTTGCAGTAGACCTCGCTAGAATTTCTCGTCCCAATGAAAGCGATGTGCCTGATTTTGTGAAAAAATGGGTTAACTGGGGTTCCGGACCTCGTGCTTCACAATACCTAATTTTAGCATCAAAAACCAGAGCTGCACTTTACGGTAGATATACCCCCACTATTGAAGATATAGAATTTGTAGCAACCCCAATTTTGCAACATCGCATTTTACTAAACTTCGCTGCTGAAGCAGAAGGTATTAAATCAAAAGATTTGATTGATAAGTTGATAAATTATGTTAAGAAAAAATAATCTACAAAAAACTAAATGGAGGAACAAAGAATGAGAAAAAAGGAATTAATCTTAAATTGTATATTAGTAGTAGGATTACTAATATTCCTTCTCTCATCATGCACAACTAAGAAACCAAAGAGTGAACTTACTCAAACCAAAGAATTGGTTTCTTTTGTGAATAAAGCAGTTGAATTGATAGAAAAGGAAGGTGAAGACTGTTTTCCTGAATTCAGAAAGAAGGACAGTAAATGGTTTCACGATGACTTGTATATTTTCGTATGGGGTCTGGATGGAATGAGATATGTGTATCCACCAAACCTTCAAGGTGAAGGTAAAAATATGATTGATTTAAAAGATATTAACGGAAAACCAATCGGAAGATTGATCGTTGATGCAGCATCTGGAGAAAAGGGTGAAGGTTGGGTACATTATCAGTGGCCCAAACCTGGAGAAAAAGAACCATCATGGAAAAGTACTTTCGTAAAAAGAGTAACAGCTCTATCCGGAAAAACTTATCTTGTTGGAAGTGGTTTGTATGACCTTAAGATCGATAAAAGTTTTATTGTTGAAGAGGTTAATGATGTTATTGCTCTGATTAAAAAAGTTGGCATTTCAGCTCTTGATACAATAAGGGCAAAGGCAGGTGAGTTTATATTCTTAGATACCTATGTATTCATAAAAGATATTAAAGGGATTGAATTAGTGAATCCTGCTTTCCCAAAATTAGAAGGTCAAAATTTATATGACTTGCAGGATTCTAATGGAAAATATTTTATTCGTGAGGAACTTGAAATCCTAAAAACTCAAGAAGATTGCTGGATGGATTATATGTGGCCAAAACCAGGGGAAACTGAGCCTTCAAAGAAGTTGGTCTATGTTAAAAAAGTAGTTATTGGGCAAGATACTTTGGTTGTTGGAGCTGGCTATTTCCCTGAATAAATTTTCATTATTTAGATTTAATGAGTCTTATAAATTTTAAAGAATTAACTTAAGAAAGGGACAAAGATGAATTTGACAAATGTCATAGATGTGGATGATGTTATGGAAAAAGCAGCACAGGCTGCTGCCATTTTTAGTCAACTTGATCAGGAACACACAGATCGTATTGTCAGGGCAGTGTATGAAGCTGGATTTAATAACCGTGTAAAATTAGCAAAAATGGCTTATGAAGAGACGGGTATTGGTGTCTGGGAACATAAAGTTATAAAAAATGTTGTGGCAACCCAGCTTGTCTATGAGGATATCAAAGGTCTTAAAACAGTTGGGATTATCTCCGAAGATGAAAAACTTGGAATCGTGGAAATTGCACAACCTATAGGACCCATTTTTGCAATAATTCCCGTCACAAATCCAACTTCAACAGTTCTATTTAAAATACTTATTTCTTTGAAAACAAGAAATCCTATAATTATTCGTCCTCATAGTAGAGCGAGAAAATGTTCCAATGAAGCAGCTCGTATCTGTTATGAAGCTGCTTTAAAAGAAGATGCTCCCGAGGATTGCATCCAGTGGTTAAAGAGGATTTCTCGTGAACAGACACAAGCATTTATGGGTCATAAAGACCTTGCTTTAGTTCTTGCTACAGGAGGAAGTGGTCTGGTGAAAGCAGCTTATAGTTCTGGCACTCCTGCTTTAGGGGTTGGATCAGGAAATGTTCCTGTATTCATTGAACGAAGTGCTGATGCTCAATTTGCTGTTGAGCAGATTTTTATTTCAAAAACTTTTGATAATGGTACTGTCTGTGCTAGTGAACAGGCTGTTGTCGTTGAACAATGTATCGCCAATGAGGTTATAAATCATTTTAAACAACATAACTCTTATTTTCTATCAAAAGAGGAAATTAAACTTCTTGAACCTGTGGCTTTCAATCAAGCATTAGGGGTAATGAATGTAGAAATCATTGGTCAACCAGCATCTATCATTGCTCAAACGGCTAATATCAAAGCACCTTCTGATGTAAGTTTGCTTATTGCTCCGCTTGAGGGAGTAGGAAAAGAATATCCACTTTCATCAGAAATACTTGCACCAATACTTGCTTTTTACATAGTAGAAGATTTTGAGCAGGCAGTGAATTTATGTATTGATCTCAACTTCTATGGTGGAATTGGTCATACAGTTAGTTTGTTTTCAAATAATGAAGAGAAAATTAAACAGTTTGCTTGTATAATGAATGCCGGTCGTATTGTAGTAAATATGCCCTCTTCTGATGGAGCTGTCGGAGGAATATACAATACACTTCATCCCTCATTCACTTTAGGTTGTGGAACAGGTGGGAAAAATATCACTACTGATAATATCACTGCTAAACATCTACTAAATATTCAAAGAATAACTAGGCGACGAACTAATGAGCGTTTCAAAAATTTTGACAAAAGTTTGTATTTTGATGAATCATTAGATGCAAAAGCAATTGAAGAAAAATTTAATCGAAATTACTAAAACCAATATAGGAGAATGGTAATGGTTAAATTTAATAAGAAAAAAAACAGTTTAGTGTGTTCTTTTACAGGAAGGTTAGATACCCAAAATTGCATGCAATGGCAAGATGAACTAATTGCAAAAGTTAAAGAATTAAAATTTCCTGTTTGCTTTGATTTACAAGGTGTAAATTATATTGCCTCATCCTTTCTACGAGTATGCCTTAAAGTAGCCAAAGAAGTTAAATCTGAAAACCTTTCACTTATTAATTTATGTCCTTCTATTAAAAAGGTTTTCAAAATCGCTGGATTTGATAAACAGTTAAACATCAATTAGGGTTTTGGAAATAGTAATTTAGAAATTATGCTTATTTGAATATTCAATTTCAAATGAAATATGATATAGCTTTTATAAAAATAGTAATAATTTTAAATATGTATGAGTTTACTATAAAAAGGCATTAAAGGTGAAATATTCCGAAATTTCTTTCGAGTTTGATAATCCCCAATTAATTGGGGATTGAAAAATCGTTAATATATCGCGACGATGAATTTCAATTCGTCGTTTATAGAATTTTTCGGGTTTATTTTTTAAAAATCTTGCTATAATCTATTAAATTTTTATAAATAACATCAAAAAATATGAGGTGAAACTATGAGTATAAGAAGTGAAGTATTTATATGGCTTGAAAAACATCCAGAAGAAGCAGCAAAAAAGGGATTTGGTTCAAATACAGAACTGCAAAATGCATTTCCAGATCAAAAAAGTAAATTGCTCTCTAAATACAAAATTCAATTCAATGAACAAAAGAAAATCGAAAAAGCTCCACAAAAATTAACCCCAAAGCCAACACCAAAATCAAAACCCGAACCTGAGGTTACTCCTAAAAAGGAATCTATAAAAATTATTATTAACTTAAAAGATTTTTTGAAAACTAAAATTAAAAATAAAAAGAAAATCATTTCAACTTTATGCTTAGGATTGCTGATATTGGTAATTCTGTTTTTAAAGTATAAAAGGTCTAAAAAGTCACGAAAAAAATAATATCAATATTTGTTAAGTAACATTACAAATCCCCAATTATCCCCGAGATTCCCAATTAAATTGGGAACGGGGAGTGGATCAAACTTTCAGAAAGATTAAAAAAAAATAAGGAGTTCTAATGAAAGAAGATGTAAAAAAAGAATTCAAAGTAAAAGGAGAAGAGCTCTTAAAAAAAATTAAAGAACTTGTCCATCAAGGTAATATTAGAAAAATCATTATTAAAAGTGAAGAAGGAAAGACATACCTTGAAATCCCCGTAACCGTTGGATTAGTAGGTGTAGTTTTACTACCTGTTTGGGCTGCAATAGGAGCTTTAGCTGCAGTTGCATCTAACTTCTCAATTGAAATAATAAAAAAGGAAGATTAATAGGAAATTTAAAAACAAAAATCTAAAATATTACAGACAGTTTAAGAGGTTAGGTAAAATAAATTATTCTGTCATTCAGATTTTAACTTATCCCTTATTGATTGCTCATCATTAAACTATATATTAAAAGAGCAGATTTAAGAATATTTTACTTATTTCACGAAAATTAGAAAACACAAGGGGAAAGATTGTTTTCTGCTATCAGAACTAAAATATAATGAGAGTTTTCAAAATCGTAGGTCTATCTTCTGACTTTCCTATTTTTTTCGCTAACTGATGATGCTTATGAATGGTTTGAAAAATAAACCTTTACGAGACCTATTGCTGGTTCCCCGATATTTACCCCGTGTAATATTTGCTTATTTTAATTGTATGATGCTATTTTATCTATATGCATTATAAATATGCAGAAATTACTATTATCATTTTTATTACACAGGGTGAATCGGGGTAGATTGAACCATAAGTTAGGAAACATTTGGTTCAGATGACATACATGAACCAGCCAACATTAATATTAATAAGGTGATATTATGAAATCAATAAAAAACATTCTAATCATTTATTTTATTTTCACATTTCTTTTAACATCTATTTTATTTTCAAATGAAACAACTACTAAAAAACCCATTATCCTTGAAGTGCAATGGTTTCCACAAGCACAATTTGCCGGTTATATAATGGCATTTGAAAAAGGATTCTTTGAAGCAGAAGGTCTTGATGTCAAAATCAAATTTTCCGATGGAGAGGATAGTCCAATTGAATGTGTGCTTGAAGGTGAGGTGGATTTTTGTACTGCCTGGCTTTCTCAGGCAATAACGATGAAATCAGAAGGTAAACCGCTTGTTAATATTTGTCAGATTTTTCAGAAAACTACGCTTATGCTTATAACAAAAAAGAAAAGCGGCATCTTAACACCTCAAGATATGAATGGCAAAAGAGTCGGATATTGGGGTGGAGACTTCTCGATACAAGCAAAGGCATTTTTAAGAAAGTTCAAAATAAAAGCAGATTTAATCCCACAATCCTTTAGTATAGATGCCTTTCTTGCAGAAGCTGTGGATGTTACTTCTGCAATGTTTTATAATGAATATCATAAAATAATTCAATCTGGAATAGATGAGGATGAGATGCTGCCGTTTTTCTTTTCTGACTATGAATTAAACTTCCCTGAAGATGGAATCTATTGCACAGAAAATACATATAATTCAAATCCTGAATTATGTAAGACAATGAGGGAAGCTATCATATCTGGATGGGAATATGCCTTTTCTCATCAAGAGGAGACACTTGATAAAATTATGGAGTATTGTAGAGATTTTCATTTGCAGACAAACAAAGCACATCAAAGATGGATGCTCTGGGCAGTCATTACTGCTATTACTTATCAAGTTGGAGAAGAGTCGAGTAATTGGGGTATTCTTAAAAAGAACGATTTTTTACAAGTTGCGGATGAATTAAAAGAGCAAAATTTTATTAAAAAAATCCCGGATTATGAAAATTTCTATAAAGGGGTGAGCCCATGAAAAAAGAAACAAAATTCAAAGTAAAAAGACCTATTATTATGCGTCTGATGCTCTGGATAGGTGTTCCCCTTCTAATCGTATATATGACTGTTTTGATTTTAAATTATATCTGGAGTAAAAAAGCTGCTCTTGAACAGACAAAGGAATATCTGGTTGAGCTTACAAGCCATCATGCTGCAGAACTGAATTCCCAGTTTATTCAAATTTCTGAAGCCCCTATCTCCATTGCTGATGTCCTACAAACATTAAAAAAACCAACATCAGAAGAGCTTTGTTCTCTTGTTTCAAAAAAAATGGAAAACAATCCTAATATCTTTGGTATGGCTGTGGCTTTTGAACCATATTGGTTCAGCAAATATAAAAAATTATTTTCTCCGTATGTGTGTATAGTTAATGAAAATCTTGAGATCTCTGACCTTGCAGACAGCTATAATTATCTAACCAAAGATTGGTATTCTATCCCTAAACTTCTTAATAGTTCGTATTGGACCGAACCTTATTTTGATGTAGGTGGTGGCAATATCTTGATGTGTACTTTTTCAACACCAATTCATTTAAAAGGAAAATTTATCGGGATTACAACTGCAGATATATCATTAGAAGACCTCAAATCACATATGAAAAATGTAAGAATCATGGCTGGTTACACATTTATCATAAGTCGTAATGGAACCTTTATTTATCATCCTAATAAAGATTATATTATGTGCGAATCTATATTTAGTCTGGCTGAAGAGTATAACTTCCCATATATGCGAGAATTTGGAAAGGATATGATTAAAGGAAATCAGGGAGTAGTAGCATTTAATGACCTTATTACAGGTGCTAAACAATGGTTGGTGTATACCTCAATCCCTTCATGCCAATGGAGTTTTGCTGCTGTTATTCCAGAAGAAGATGTGCTCGCATCAGTAAATGCTATGATTATGCGTCAAAGCTCGATTATGTTTATTGGTCTTTTAATTATTATACTCGTTATAATGTGGGCTGGATTTGGGATAACAAATCCTATTAGAAAATTAGTTTATTTAGCACAAAAATTGGCTACCGGAAATTTAGATGTTAAAATGGAAAACATAAAAGGTAAGGATGAAATTCATGAATTAGCTCAGGTTTTCAATAAAATGGTTGTTGATTTAAAGCAGCATATTAAAGATTTAACCGCAGCCACAAAAGCTAAAGAGTCTGTTGAAAGCGAATTAAGAATTGCTCGGCAGATTCAAGAATCACTTCTACCAAGAGTTTTTCCTCCATTCCCGGAAAGAAAAGAATTTGATTTATATGCAAAAAATATTCCAGCCAAAGATGTAGCAGGTGATTTTTATGATTTCTTTTTTATTGATAAATATAAATTAGTAATCATTATTGCAGATGTTTCTGGAAAGGGAGTATCTGCTGGATTATTTATGGCTGTTACCAGAACATTATTAAAAATCGTATGTGAGAAAGGTGTGGGTCCTGCTGAAGCTTTAGAAAAAGCAAATATCGTTTTATGCAAAGATAATGATGCATGTATGTTTACAACTCTTTTCATTGCTATTTATGATGTAAAATCAGGAAAATTTCAATATACAAATGCAGGTCATAATCCACCGATTATTTTATCAAAGGATGGAAGTTATAGATTTCTTAAAGGCTTTAAAGATATGGCTCTTGGCATTGATGAAAGCCATAAGTTTAAGGAAAGTGAGACCATCTTGGATATCGGAGACAGTTTGATTCTCTATACTGATGGTGTTACTGAAGCAACTTCTCCAGATAACAATCTTTACGGTGAAGAAAAATTTATTAAAATTTTAACCTCAAATGTATCATCACCGATAGAATCTATAATGGATAAAGTTGAACAAGACCTTCAATCATTTCAGGAAGGTCAACAGTTTGATGATATAACAATGCTTTTTCTGAGAAGAAATATTTAATCTTAAAGTTATCATATATAAAATCAAAACAAATATTAGGAATAGACTATAATAAAGTACTTGTATCATGAGAAATCTATTAAAAGTTGAAAGTTTTTTTCACAGCTAATCTGGAGAACAAACCCAATTAAATATTTTTTATCATTAACTTATTTATAATATGATTTATTAAGTAGAGTAGAATTCAAATCATTGCTTATAAAATTTTCAGATATACTGAAATAAAATTTGACAATTCATATTCAATATTTTGAGGTTTGTATAAATATAATATAATAAATATTCTTTCAATATTTGTGTTTTAAATTAGTTTAGTATTCTTTTCTGAAAACTGGACAAAATTGAATTATTGAATTATTGAATTATTGTTATTCGATTGAGAATATTTAGGCTGGAAAACCTAAATCCTTACAACATTAGTATATCAATGCTTGTATTATAAAGGGAGTTTTATGGTTTTCTGTTGAGATGTAGTTTTACAAATAGTATGACAATGAATTTCTTACATTTATTAAAAATTCATTGTTGTTTAGTGTGTTAACAAAAAAACAAAATATCGGAGGATTAATGTTGAAACAAAGTGTAAATCCCGATTTATCGGGAAAAAAAATTGCAGGATTAATAATCTTATCCTTAATGTGCTTTTCATTTGCATTCGGAGATATCATTAATGATATTCCAGAATCTAACGGAGCAAGTATTCCTTGTGAAAACCATAACATAGCTAATATTGTTCCAGCCATAGACCACCTTTCTCGCGATAACACGCCAGTTCCTGAATATGAGTTTATTAAGTTGCCCACATCTATTATGACCTCTTATTACGATTATATGCCTGGTAGTTATGAAGGCTTCCCGCTGCAAATGCAGACTGAGTGGGGAGATGGATACTATCTAACTTTCTTCGGACAACCATCAACGACTTCTACTCGTAGGCAATACTGGGCTTATTTAGACTCTACTTTTGATTTAGTTGATTGGGGTACTATTACTACCAATGAAATACGACAGGGTTATGGTGGCATTGGTATTCATCCAGCTACAGGAGATTGTATTGCAAGTTGGCATGAACAAGATCCTGTTCTTGGATATGGAACTACAATTTCTTATGATGACTTTGACTTGATAGAAATTCCAGGATTCTGGTCATTTTATCTATTTATACCGCCCGAAGGGTTTGAAGTAAATGAGTATATCTGGCCTTATATTAATATTGGACCTTCACCTCTTGGAGATGGTTATGTAAGAGTATATCAATCAGCTAAAAATTATTCACATAATACATTTGGCCATCCATGTGAAGACCAAAGAATTATGTATATGGATGTTGAAAATTATAATGGTGCTTCTTTACTTGGTCTTCTTGATATTGCGAATTGGGATACCGTAACTGTAATGACTGACTGGAGGGATTATGACTGTCGTCCACAATCACAAACTTTTGCTATCGATCCTACCACTCCTGGAAAAATAGCAATCATCGGATATAATTCTTGGCTTTCTGGTGATGTAGGTGATATGCCTGTTGATGAAGGATTATATGTCTGGGAATCTTATGACTATGGTGAAACATGGGATTATGCAAATTTACATACTGATGGTCCCACAAACTACTTTTATATAGTTGAAAATATTCCTGGATTTGAAGGGGATGCTGGTCTCTTGGATTCTGTTGAGGTTAATTCTTACGGATGGCATTGTACTTCAAACTATGACTCAAATGGTGATTTACACTGGTGTTATTTACAGACTTATGGATATACTGATGCTAATGGTGATGGACACCATTATGTCAACTACTTGCCAATGGCTGAAGCTGTTTGGGATGGAAACTGCTTTACATTCCATGAAGTACCCGAACTACCAGGTATTGACCCATTATCAGGTCATAGTGTGCCATGGGAAATTGTTGGTGATGATACTTTGACCTATACAACAATTGGCTGGAGTATATATCCCGGTGCAAGTAATTCATTATTCCACGAAGCTTGCCAAAGAAATGCAACAAATGTAGAAAATGGTTGGTTACTACAAATATGGGCAGATGGAACTTATGCTCAATTGGCTGAAGATGGAGTCCCTGGATATGAAGATTATCTGGAACATCCTATTATCTTTATTTCTGTTTCTGGTGATAACGGTGATACTTGGTCAGAACCAATTGAACTTACAGATATCTACTATCCAGATTTTGACTTCTCAGAGCAAATTACAGTTTATCCTAATGTCTATGACAAGATAGTTGATCTTGGAGATAACTGGGGACAAGTATTTATATACTACTATGATGATAATTCTTTTGGTTCTTATGCACGTGATACTCAAGGTCTAAACAATGGCGGTCAAATCACATACTGCAGTATTAAGGTAAAATTCCCTTATCCAGGAGCTGTTGATCCTGGTCATATAAATATCAATAATCTATCTTTAACCAATTATCCAAATCCATTTAATCCCGATAAAATCGGGACGACTTGTATCTCATTCTCTTCTCCAATCCCGATTCTGTCTAATCATAATTCTACTATCAAAATTTACAACACCAAAGGTCAATTGGTAAGAACTCTTGAAACTTCTGCAGGCTCAACCCCTTCCAAAGGCTTTGCAATCTGGGATGGAAAAGACTCCTATAATAATGATGTGGCTAATGGTATTTATTTCTATAAATTGCAAATTAATAATGGCTCTATTACAAAGAAAATGTTACTTATCAGATAAAAAAATTCCAAATTAAATATTAAAAGCCTGTCTGTCCGTTTAATTGTGGATAGACATGCTCTTCTATTGAGACTGAGTTTTAAAAAATAGTGACAATGAATTTCTTACATTTATTATAAATTCATTGTTGTTTAGTGTGTTAACAAAATAAATAAAAACTAGGAGGATTAATGTTGAAACAAAATGTAAATCCCGATTTATCGGGAAAAAAAATTACAATATTAACAATCTTATCATTATTGTGCTTTTCATTTGCTCTAGCAAATATTACAAATGATACCCAACAACCAGGAGGAAAGGAAAGTATACCAGTTAAGACAAATTACAACAAAGAAAATCTAATTCCAGTATATCAATATGGTCGTGATAATACTCCTGTGCCTGAATATGAATTTCTAAAATTCCCTACAACAATTATGACCAGTTATTATGATTATATGCCAGGTAGTTATAATAGTTATCCGTTACGAATGCAAACTGACCATTGTAATGGATTCTATATTACCTTCTTTGGACAACCATCAACTACTTCTACTCGTAGGCAGTACTGGGCTTATTTAGACTCTACTTTTAGTCTGGTTGACTGGGGTACTATTACCACTAATGACATAAGACAGGGCTATGGTGGAATTGGTATTCATCCAGCTACAGGAGATTGTATTGCAAGCTGGCATGAACAAGAAATTGTTCTTGGATATGGAACTACAATTTCTTTTGATGACTTTGACTTGATAGAAATTCCAGGATTCTGGTCCTTTTATTTGTTTATACCACCTGAAGCTCCTGAAGTTAATGAGTATATCTGGCCTTATATTGATATTGGACCCTCACCTCTTGGAGATGGTTATGTAAGAGTATATCAACGAGCTAGAAATTATACTCATGATGCATTTGGTAATCCATGTGAAGATGAACGAATATTTTATATCGATGTTGAAAATTACAATGGTATGGATTTGAGTCCTATTCTTGAACTTGCAAACTGGAGTGAAGTTACGGTATTTACAGACTGGAGGGCTAAATCCATCCGTGCTTTCCAAACTTTTGCTATAGATTACACCACCCCTGGTAAAGTCGCATTTTTCGGTTCTGCAATCTGGGGTGAAGGTGATCTTGGAGATATGCAAGTTGAAGAAGGTTGCTTCGTATGGGAATCTTATGACTATGGGGAGACCTGGGATTACGCTAACCTCCATTCTGATGGACCTGGAATACATTTATACAAAGTTGAGAATATTCCTCAAATTGAAGATCCTGAACAAAATATATTAGATTCTTTAGAAGTTCTTATCTTTGGCACCCATTATACTGGACTTTTTGATTCAGAAGGAAATATGCATGTGCCTTTTGAACAGAATTATGGTTATTATGCAGGTGAAGGTTCATTTTACATGTCAACAGTATTTAGACCACAAGCTGAAGTTGTATGGAATGGACAGGAATTTTTATACCACGAAGTTCCAGAAATGCCTGGGATAGATTCATTTTCAGGTCATAGTGTTCCCTGGGAAATTGACCCGTTAACAGGTGATACATTATTTTATGATACTATTACCTGGAGTTTGTATCCTGGCGATTCCGGTTTATTTCATCATAATACTCAAAAGCAAGCAATTAATTTAGAGAACAACTGGATAGCACAAGTTTGGGTAGATGGAACTCATCATCATTTTGCAGAAGAGGGCACAGGAGACCCAAACTATTTAGAACATCCTATTGTTTATATCTCTGTTACCAGTGATAATGGTGAAACATGGTCAGAACCAATTGAACTTACTGATATTTACTATCCAGATTATGACTTCTCTGAAGAAATTACCGTGTTTCCTTATGTGTATGACCAGATAGTTGATTTAGGAGATGATTGGGGACAAATCTACATGTATTATATGGATGATAACTCCTTTGGTTCTTTTGCTGGAAGTGAGCCTTCTGGAGAAAATAATGGTGGTCAAATTAACTTCTGCTCTATAAAGATTCATTTCATAGAACAAGCAGTTGATCCAGATCATACAAATATTACCAATCTATCCTTAACCAATTATCCAAATCCATTTAATCCCGATAAAATCGGGACGACTTGTATCTCATTCTCTTCTCCAATCCCGATTCTGTCTAATCATAATTCTACTATCAAAATTTACAACACCAAAGGTCAATTGGTAAGAACTCTTGAAACTTCTGCAGGCTCAACCCCTTCCAAAGGCTTTGCAATCTGGGATGGAAAAGACTCCTATAATAATGATGTGGCTAATGGTATTTATTTCTATAAATTGCAAATTAATAATGGCTCTATTACAAAGAAAATGCTGGTAATAAGATAGTGACATATGTCCCCTCTGGTTGTATTATATTATAATACGATAACAAAAAAGGGCGATCCACCAATTGATGGGTCGCCCTAAATATATTTTTTGAGTTCTTATTGACTACAACTCACTCCAACTTCATCAAAAACCTTATGTATAAATAACTTCGCATCATCTAATTGAATATAATACAATGGAAATCCTAATACATAAACTGTTCCTGTTACTCCTTGTTCCTTCATATATTTACTTCCAACACATGCTCCATTATAAATTTGATGTTCTGCAAGCGTATCTGCTATACATGTGAATATTGGATCCGCTTCACTTAATCCAAGAAATGTTATATTGCCAATAGCACCTAAAGGAGTAATGAAATTAAAATATTCTGGGAAATAATTATAAAGATTAGGATTAAGATCACTCCAGTTAAAAAGATGAAGATTTAACCTTAATGAATCAATATCTGAAAAGTCGTCACCTATACCATTAGCTCCTATGAACATAGAATTGATAGGAAGTGGAGTACCCCAAAGCCAATTATTATCTTCTAAAGAATTGCTTAAAGCAGATAAGCTGTCCGCAAATCCTGCATAATTTTGCAGAAAGTTTGTTTTTGCGGTATTAGGATCATAAATTCTGGCACAGCCTGTAAATAAAAGATTTCCACCTGTATCGAGATAATAAGTTAATAAATCATAGTGATGTATCATGTGGGTTTGGGTAATATCATCATAGAATTTTACTGGATTATTAGAATGCCATATAATAAGCTTATATTCCTGAATATCAGATGGTGCAAAGTAAGGAGCAAGGTCGTCTTGTCTTAATTGCTTATTTCTTGTATAAATTGGAGTGCCTGTAGAATCTAAAGGAGGGTCAGAATGTAAATCAAGTATGGCGATTGAATCTGAACAATTTTCCAGAAGCCGACTGTAAAAGTTATTAACAGAGTCTTCAATAGCAAATATATTCTGGTTACCAGTATCATCAACAAGAAGAACACCACTTTTATTCCCAGCATCTACTCTTTCACCGAGATAAAATTCAAGTGTCTCTGGAGTTGGGTCGGTGCGTCCCTGAAGATCAATAGCCCTTACCTTAAATGTATGTGTTCCTGATAGAAAATTACCAGCTCTATTAAATAACTTGCAATTCTGATCTTTGTAAATCGGAATTCTCATCCATTCTTCTCCTGTAGTCTCGTCAGTAACCTTTGTGCCTATCGGTGGTAGTCCTTCTGCACTGCCATCTAATTGAATTTCCATGTATTCAACATCACAAAAATATTGTTGATACTCATCTAAGTTTTCATCATAATAAAATGTATATTCTGCGAGTCGCTTACTGCTTGTTCTTGAATCATATATATATTCTCCATAATATTCCCATTTCATATATACTTCAATATCATCAGACCAGAATGCAGACAGGATACCATTTTTATCCATATAGAATTTGTTCCCATAATGATCCTCACCCATAACTTCCTTCTGGGGTAATACTTCGTCAGCTGGTGCATAGGGTAACCAAAAATATTCTCCAAGTACATAAATATGTGGTAAAATATCCATTGAAGGGTCTTCATTAAGTTCCCAGGAACTCATAAAGGGTCTAGTTTCCGGTGTAAAATGACCCCTGACAAAAAAAGACATTGATGCATAATCAGGGTCTTCAATCCCAGCTTTATCAACTGCTCTTACTTGTATTTGAGTTACTTCATTTAAAGCATTTACTCTTAGTTGTGGTCTTTTTGCTGTGTCCTGTTCAGTTTCCATTAATAATACTTTATCGTACTCATCATATTCTTCAGTTGAATACCATTTTGTGCTATCCAATGCAACATTTTCATCCCATTCAACAATCATAGAATCTGCAGTTGTTTTTTCATAATAAACAAGACGATATTTATAATATGCTGCGTATTTACCATATTGATATGGGTCCTCGTCCTCCACCAGAAATTCAAATAAAATTGCTGTTCCAACTCTGCATGAATCAATATTACCTTGTGAAGTTAAGGCACGAGTTAAAGGGACTTCAGAGTAAGTAATAAAATATTTTATTGACACTTCTGACTCATCGTTACGATCATCTTTACATTTAACCTCAAATTTTCCAAAATTTTTCTTGAAGTCAGTTGTATCTGTGGAAGGGAAATATACTTTTGCTTTTGCATAGCGCTCATCAGGTGGAGTCCATATATCGAACTCTCCATTTGGTTGCTCGTGAAGAACCCAGCCATCCTCATTAACTGTAATACAATAAGCTTTATCATATTCCCAAATATTTGCAGTAGAATCCCAGGTTCCAATTCTATATGCATAAGCTTTAATACTGCCATCAATATCCCAAGCACTCCAATATATTGTCTGGCAGAATATAGAATCATATATCTCTGGGTCTATCAAGTTGCCAATTTCCTCAAACATCTCTTGATCGGTTAAAGTATCAGGCTTAGTAACACCACTATACTGAGTAATTTCAATAAAGGGTACAGTGTTGGGATGTAATGTGCCTTTCCGACCACAGCTAATAATTGTCATAATTAATGATACAATTAAGATACTAATAATTAGCAAATACTTTTTTCTTAACATTTATACCTCCTATCTTTGGACAACATTTTTATTTATAATTTTAATAAGTCAATAAAAAAATTATTTTTTTAATATTTTTTTTAAAAATTTATTAATGAGTTTTTCATTATTTATTTTCTTTTAAAGAAATCTTAGTAGCTTTAATAATATTTGACATTAAAGTTGCAGTTGTTATTGAACCAATTCCACCAGGTACAGGAGTAATCGCTTTAACTTTTTCAAATACACTTTCATAATCCACATCACCAACAAACTTATACTGTTTTGAATCTTTATCTAAAATTCTATTAATACCAACATCAATAATAATTGAATCTTTTTTTGTCATATTTGCTGTAACAAAATATGGTCTTCCAATAGCTGAGATCAAAATATCCGCTGATTTTGTAATTTCTTCCAAATCCTTTGTATGAGAATGGCAAACAGTTACAGTTGCATTAGCGTACTTGCACTTTTGCAAAAGCAGATTTGCTAAAGGCATACCAACAATATTACTTCTTCCTAATATTACAACTCTTGCTCCATCTGTATTAATTTTATAAAATTTTATTAACTCTAAAACAGCAGCTGGGGTGCAGGGTATAAAGCATTCTTTCCCGAGTAATAACTTACCAGCATTCAAAGGATGCAGACTATCAACATCTTTTTCAGGATTAATACCCATAGTAATTTTATCCGGTTGAAGATGAGAAGGTAAGGGCATCTGCAATAAAATTCCATGAACATCTGGATCTACATTGGCATTCTCAATTTGTTTAATTAGTTCATTTTCTTGAATATCTTTCTTTAAACTTATTAAGTTTATTTTAATGCCAAGCTTATTTCCATTTTTTAAAATAGTTTTAGAATAATAATCTGAAGCAGGATCTGTGCCAACCAGAAATATTGTTAATAATGGAACAACTCCAATGTCAGCTAATTTTTCAACTTCAATTTTTAGGTCTTCAAGAATTTTCTTTGCAACTTTTTTCCCGTATAAAATTTTTTCCATATTTCAATCAAAATTAGTATTTAGCCCAAATTATGCGTTAAGAAATAATGCAATTATCAGAAGATTGCCACAAGATGATTAAATAAAAAGGTTACAAAAATTAAATTCAAAATTCGTTCTTCATCCAAAGGGTGAAAGATAATATCCGCAAAGATCCTTATATAATCTGTGAATATCTGTGTTCATCTGTGGCTTATGCATATTCTGGGTTTAATATTCTCTCTTTTCTAATGGAATTGATAATCTTTGAATAGTTATTGCTTTGCCTGTTTGTTCATCAATGGAAACGATAACACCATTCAATTTCAGATTTCCTTTTGCAGGATTAAATCGGACAGGGATTTGTTTAATAAAACGATTTATAGCATCTTC
>JAGMCF010000069.1 GCA_023129415.1 Candidatus Cloacimonadota bacterium | reverse complement strand
CTTATTTATTTCAATCCCCCAACTAAAGTTGGGGGCTATTCAAATAACATTAAATACTATTTCTAGACTGCGAAACTTGAGTAAAGTAAAATTCATTCCCTTTTAAAAGCATATCAGAAGTTCCTTCTAAAAAATATTTTTTGAATTGCGTATATGCTGTGTTAGGCAAAGTGGCAAACAAATATCTTTACTAATCAATTTTCTACGGTATTATAAAAAAGTGCGTGATTTTATTTGACTGGATTGAGCATATATTGTTTTTAAATCTAATTTCATAATTGTTTCTTCCTAACTCGTAATTCTCTTAAAATCCTCGTCGTCCCAAAGATTCTTAAAATCTTCGTCCTTTTTCGCATCTTCTTTATTTTTACGGTCTAATTTAATTGCTCTGGATAGATTCTTGAGCGCATTTTCCTTATCTCCTTTCAAAGAATGCACACAGGCTTTGTTATACCACGCCTTAGCAAAGTCGGGCATTATTTCGATCGCCTTTTCATTGGCTTTTAGTGCTTCATCGTGACGATCAAGCTTACCAAGTGTAACACCTTTATTAGACCACGCCTCAGCATAGTCGGGCTTTATTTCAATCGCCTTTTCAAAGGCTTTCACTGCTTCATCGTAACGGTCAAGCCCGCTAAGAGCAACACCTTTATTAGACCACGCCTCAGCATAGTCGGGCTTTATTTCAATCGCCTTTTCAAAGGCTTTCACTGCTTCATCGTGACGATCAAGCTTACCAAGTGCAATACCTTTGTTATACCACGACATAGAATTGTTGGGCTTTATTTCAATTGCCTTTTCAAAGGCTTTTAGTGCTTCATCGTAACGATCAAGCTCACCAAATGCAACACCTTTGTTATACCACGCCTCAGAATAGTTGGGTTTTATCTCAATCGCCTTTTCATAGGCTTGCAGTTCTTCATCGGGACGATCAAGTTTATTAAGTACAACTCCTTTGTTATACCACGACATAGAATTGTTGGGCTTTATTTCAATCGCCTTTTCAAAGGCTTTCAGTGCTAACTCATATTTCTCTTTGTAATAAAAATCTACTCCTCGATTATAATAATCCTCAGCTTCTAATGGAATCCCAAATGCTTCAAGAAATTTAATTTTCTCTCCATATTCATCTAATTTCTTTTTAAGTTCTTCTGAAAGGAACTCTGGCTCTTGAGGGATTGAAATCTTCCCAAAGGTTTTCTTCATAGTCTCTATTTCTTCCTTATCTTTTTTCAACTTGTCAATAATCGGTTTTGCTTCTTCTGCTGCTTCCTTTGCTTCATCAGCAGATTTTTTTGCTTTATAGACATTTTCCTCTGCTTGTTTCCGTATTTTTCTCCACCGCCGATATTCAAGAAACCCTACTGAAGTTGCTATAATAATGACTATCGTAATCAGTGCTACCAAGACCCCCATAAAAGTGGCAACCACATTAAGAATACTTATAGACCTATCAAGCCCTTCTTGTGTTTTCTGTGAAATATCCTCTCCTGTTTCATTACTTTTCATGGGTGTAGGGCTTTGGGAGATTTTTATTTCACTTTTTTGCTGGATAGTATCCTTCTTTTCTTGTGCCTCAATTATACTGGCTAGTAGAGTAGAAATGATGAGAATTAAAAATATTTTCACCAAGAATTTTTTTTCTTCAACCATAAGTATTTACCTCAGTTTAGTTTGATAATTTTTTAAACTCCTTATACTGAAAGATTGGATATATTTGTCGTAGTATTTTGCTTCTATTTCAATCACGTCTCTTGTTTGCCCTTTCGACTAACGGAACTGGTGTAAAAGAATTTCGAAGAAGCCGAATTTGGACAAAGTGAAGCGTAGTCTTTTACACAGTGTTAGGTGACGTCAGTCCTTTTATATCTTTATCCCAACTGAGAGACTGGTATATGTTCTGTTCTCGCAGGAGCTCGTTTACCCTCAGCGATTTCGTCAACTCTTTTCAAAATTGTCGAATGATAATATCGGTAACCACACTTGTCGCATATTCCTACGGGTACGTTTTCGAGCATAACGAAACCATTCTTGTGCTTGAAGACTTCCTTTTTTACCAGTAGCTCTTTGACAGTGCCTTCGCAATATTCACAGCTATAACCATACATTTCTCTTTCCCTCCAGTTAAGTAATTTTGTAAACCGTTATGATCAGAAAAACTCCTGTTTCCTTAAACCGACCCACTACTCCTACTGGAGTAGACTGGTCACTACCAACTCCTTTTATTATATATTTGATGCCACGAGGATCCTCTTTTTCTCTCTTTATAATCTTACCATTAAAAATAGCACTTTCAACATCAAAAATCCTAAGTCTATCCTCTGACATTTCTTCAATAGCATGATGTGTCATGTCATAGTTTCCGGTTCTTAATGCATCGCGTATCTTATTAATTACCTGTCGAGGCACTTATGTACTCCTCTCGTATTTTCAATTCACATTATATCCCGATGGCGTATAACGTTAAGTATATGAAAAGTAGGCGATTGCGTTGCAATTCACTATCAAGTTACACAAAGGTTGAAGCAGGCTACAAACCTTGATATTACTACTATCTTGCCTATTTTTTATATACATTGTTATGCGCTGGGGTTTATTAATTTATCTATCATATTGTGTTGAATAACTCCATTTTCCATTTGATTCAATCTGAAACATAATATTTCCTTTCCATCGTGTTGACCAAACATTATCGCAGTACTGTCTATATTTGTTTGAGGCATCAGTAGATGGTTTCTTTCCAACAGATACAATTGTGTACATTGGATTCATATGCTTTACTGCTGGTTGATAATATCCATTATCTCGTCCGTGATGTGAAGCTTTCAATATTGATACATTTTTGATAAGGTCACTATAATTGTCCATGATATATTCCCATGTCTCTTTTTCTCCATCTCCACCAAGAACTATTTTTTTCCCTCCATACTCTATTAACAATACATAGCTCAATAGATTTGGATTGGAACTTTTTAACAGTTCTGTATTTGGAGCAAGTATCGTAATGTTATCTTCATCCCAAAACTTGTTTGAATCACCTGCTTGTGGTCTAATGGTATAAACTCCATCAAGAAGATATTCATTGGTATCCCTATATTTTTTATAAAATCTCCAATCTTCTTTTTGGGAATCTGTAAGTTTACTAAAATCCGGTGTGTGTTTGTTTTTTGAAATCCATAAAACCCAAATACCTATATCATTATTTAGTTGCTTAATTCCAGAAAGATGGTCCATGTGTGGATGAGTAGAAATAAATCTAAAAACACTATTTATTCTTTTGTCCTCCATGTAGGTTATCGGATTTTGCAATTTAATATCATACCCTGCTTTTATAAGGATTTCATCCGCAGATAAAATTTCGCTCTCAAAATAAACCTTATTAATAGGAGGTATCTTGGCAAACGCATCAGTAAGTAATTCTGATTTACTGGTTTCATCCATTTCATCTGTCATGTTAATATCTATAACTGCGACTCTACTTGAATTTATAAACTCAATTACAATACAGTCACCATGACCAACATTAATAAAGTGTATTCTAATCATTTTTGTAAATATTCTTGAAATAATCTTTTTGTATATTGATTCCCCAAATGGTTAATTATTGGTTTGTGTAAAACGAGAAGGGTTAAAAAGAAAATGGTCAATACAACGCTAAACCAGCCTATTATTACATTATTCAGTTTGAAGAAATAGAAAACATCAAAAATCGACATCACTACACCCAAAATTGCTCCACCTATCAAGTTTCTTGCAAATCCATATTCAATGTTATGTTGCAGTAAAAGTCTTCCATTTTTAACTTTTTGTCGTATTAACCCAACTGCTTCAACAATTCTCTTTTTAGTATTTTCAAGATTTTCCGATTCGTCCTGCTTACTTGGCATATTCAATTGAAAATCAGAATTAATTTTTTCTCTTATTTGGATCTTATATTCTTTGGAAAATTCAGAGTTTGAAAAGAGAAGTAAATTTGTTGTTGGCATTTCCAACTCATTATGGAATATATATCTCTCAAACAGGAACTTACCTAAGAATCTATTTATTTGAGATAAGAGATAAAGAAGCACAATTGATATCGTTATGTTTCCAATAATTTTAACTTTTAATAAATCATCGAAAATGACTTTTAAATTTTCAATATCACAGTAAATTGTAAAAACTAAAAATGGTATCAGAATAATAATTGAAGGATAAATTCTTGCTGTTCTGCTATATTTATCAAATTTCATAGGTTTATTTTTTTGTACTGCGGTTTTTTTCCCTTGCGCATAACTTCGGTATACTCGACATCAATGTCGTATATTCACCCATATTGGCATTATATCCGAAACTTACTTCGTGTATACCTTCCTTTAGCTGACTGCTGCACTTTATCCTTCTTCTCCTTCAACCTCATTTTCAATATACGGATTCTTCATTAACTCGTCTCATAGAGATCACTTTGTGATGAATTAATCAGGTTAAATACAACTGGTTTTATTACACAATCAAGAATGCTCATGCACGTTTCACGAATCACTAATCACGCCCCCCATATTTCAAATAGGTTGAA
>JAGMCF010000068.1 GCA_023129415.1 Candidatus Cloacimonadota bacterium | reverse complement strand
TACCAAGTGCGAAACTTGAGTTATTTAATATTAGAAATAATAGAATATATATTTTTTATAATCTTTCAAGTTAAAATGAAATAGGAATCTAATTTTATGAAAGAATTAAGTATCAAAGAAATTATTTCAGCTATAAATGGAAAGACCACAAATGAAAAGTGTATTTCAATCAATAAAGTTTTTACTGATAGCAGAAAGATTTGTGAAGAGGGTATAAAAGAAATAAATTCCATTTTTTTTGCTCTTAAAGGAGAAAATTATGAAGGGCATAACTTTGTTTTTGAAGCTTTGAATAATGGTGCACAAATTGCAGTTGTAGAATATATACCAGCGGATATTAAAGATGATAAGAAATTAATATATGTTGATAATACTTTAATAGCATTAGGTAAATTAGCAAAGTATTATAAAGAACAATTTGAATTACCTATCATAGGAATAACTGGTTCAGTTGGTAAAACATTAACTAAAGAATTTGTTGCAAATGTTTTATCACAGAAATATAAGGTTCACAAGACAAAAGGCAATCTCAATACTTTAGTTGGGCTACCTTTAACAGTTTTTGAAATGAGTGACTCTCATGAGATTTCTGTATTAGAACTTGGCACAAGTGAATTTGGTGAAATGAAAAGACTGACACAGATTTGCAAACCGAATATTGCAGTAATTACAAGTATAGGTGAATCTCATTTGGAATTTTTACAAGACCTTGAAGGTGTTTTCAAGGAAAAATTTGATATTTTCAAATACTCATTAAAAAATAGTTTGAAAATTTTTAATAGTGATATAAAATTTTTGAGAAAATATAAAGGGTGTAAACATTACATTTCTTATGGGTTAGGTAAAAGTGATTTTGAGCTTTCTTCAATATTTTTAGAACATGGAAAATATTCATTCAAATTAAATAAAGATAAATATTTTATATACAATAATGGAAGACATAATATATTCAATGCTATTCCTGCAATTATTATTGGAAAGGAGTTTGGCTTAAATCGTAATGAGATTCAAAAAGGCTTATTAGACAAATCAGAAGTAAAATTAAGAATGGAAATAATTCATAATAAGATTAATGATTGGTTGATTATTGCTGATTGTTATAATGCAAATCCTGTTTCAATGCGTGCTGCATTAGTTTATTTGAATAATACAACATACAAATATAAGTATGCTATTTTGGGTGATATGTTAGAATTGGGGGAAAAAAGAGTTGACTTTCATAAGGAAATTGGACAATTTCTAAAAAATATCAAATTAGATAAGACAATTTCTATTGGTGATTTATCAAAAAATTTTAACAGTAGTAATCATTATCGTTCTACAAATGAATTTATTGATAATGGCATAAAAAATATACCTTTTCCTAAACAATCTGCAATTTTAGTAAAAGGTTCCAGAGCTTTAGAAATGGAAAAAATTGTTGAAAGGTTGGTTGGCTAATGTTTTATCATATATTATATCCTCTTGTTAAGTATAATACAATTTTTAATGTTTTTCAATATATAACTTTTCGGGCAGTAGGGGCTTTCCTAACAGCAATTCTGATATGTTTTGTATTTGGGCCAAAAATTATAAAGTTATTGCGCAAGTACCAAATTACAGAAACAATTAGTCATTATTTACCAGATTCTCATAAGAAGAAAAGGGGAACACCTACGATGGGGGGTATAATAATTGGAATGGGCTTAGTTCTTTCCAGTCTTCTTTGGAACAATTTAACAAATAATTATGTTTTAATGGCTGTATTAGTAACTATCTGGTTGGGAGGTTTAGGTTTTTTGGATGATTATCTGAAAAATGTACGACATACAGATGAAGGATTAATAGAAAAATATAAAATTTCAGGTCAGATTGTTTTAGGATTGATTATAGCATTTGTATTATATCTTGGATATGGAAAAACAAATGCGATTACTCAGATAAATATACCATTTTTGAAAGATGTATCTTTTTCATTGGGAATATTTTTTATTCCGTTTGTTGCACTTTTTATTACTTTTTATTCAAATGCAGTTAATTTAACCGATGGTTTGGATGGCTTGGCTGCCGGTTGCATAGCACTTGCAGCCTTTGGATTAGGTGTTATGTGTTATGTAAAAGGCAATTTCGTTATTGCACAATATTTAAGAATTGAGTTTATAAAAGAAGCTGGTGAACTTACAGTTTTCACATCTGCAATTATAGGTACAATTTTAGGATTTCTTTGGTTTAATATCAAACCTGCTTCAATATTCATGGGTGATACTGGAGCACTTTCTATGGGAGGTATACTCGCTATGCTTGCAATTCTTATTAAAGAAGAGATATTCTTTGTTATTATTAGTGCAGTTTTTGTTGTTGAAGCAATTTCTTCTTTAGTCCAGAGATATTATTTTAAACATACCAGAATTAAAACTGGTGAAGGGAAAAGAATTTTTTTATGTGCACCAATTCATCACCATTTTGAATTAAAAGGTTGGTCAGAAGAGAAGATTGTTATACGATTTTGGATTATCTCAATGTTTCTAACTGCTTTAGGACTTATAACATTAAAATTAAGATAATATGAACTGTAAAAATAAGAGGATTGCGGTTTTGGGTATGGCACGAAGTGGACTCGCAGCTGCAGTTAAATTAAAACAATTAGGTGCAATACCTTTTCTATCCGAAATTAAACCTATAAATGAATTGAACATTGATGCACCGTTCTTGAAAAATTATGAGTTTGAATCAGGAGAACATACTGAAAAAATTCTTGATTCTGATTTAATCATTGTAAGCCCCGGCGTCCCAATAAACATACCAACTTTAGAAAAAGCATTTGATAAGGGAATACCTGTTTGGAGTGAACTTGAACTTGGATACCAGATTGTGAAGAATTTTAAATCCAAAATAATTGCAGTCACAGGCTCAAATGGTAAAAGCACCACAGCAACATTGATTTATAACATCTTAAAAAAAGCTGGTAAAACGGCAATTCTTGCGGGAAATATAGGTCAGGCTTTTACATCATTTCCAATAGAAAAAGATTTATATGATTTTATAGTTTTAGAAGTCAGCAGTTTTCAATTGGATACAATATTTGAATTTAAACCAGATATAAGTATTGTTTTAAACATTACACCTGACCATTTAAATAGATATAACAATTTCGATAACTATATCAAATCCAAATCAAGAATTTTTATAAATCAAACTGAAAATGAACTTTCTATTCTAAATTATGATGATTCAATTTGTAGAAATTTTGCTAATGGCTTTGAAGTTAAAAAAGAATTTTTTAGTGTTAACAAGTTGATTAACCCGAATATTTTTGTAAATGAAGATCAATTGATTTTTCATTTTCCTGCCCGTCTTGGCTCGGCCAAGCCGAGACAGGCCCGTCTTGGCTCCCGATGTATCGGGAGACAGGAGCATTTACATATCAAGATTAGTTTTCAAGATTTACCAATTATAGGACTGCATAATGTAAGTAATATCTCCGCTTCAGCAATTGCATGCTATCATTGTGGATTAAATTCAAATGAAATATCAGATGGTATTTTATCTTTTTCTGGACTTGAACATCGTTTAGAGCCTGTTGCATCAATAAAAGGTATTAATTTTATAAATGATTCAAAAGCCACAAACAGCGCTTCTGTAAAGACAGCTCTTCAATCGTTTGATGCACCTATAAATCTGATAATGGGTGGTTCAAATAAGAATGAAAATTTTTCTAACCTGAAACCTTTCATAAAGGAAAATGTAAGAAATCTTATTCTTTTTGGAGAAACAAAAGATATTTTATATAACACTTTTTCAAATGTTGTTAAAACCTATATTGTTGAAGATTTGAAGAAGGCTACTGAAAAAGCATTAACTGTTGCTGATAAGGGCGATTATGTTCTTTTATCACCAGGTTGTGCAAGTTATGATATGTTTAAAAATTTTGAAGCTCGTGGAAGAAAATTTAAAGAAATAGTTCTTGCTTTGCAAAAATAATATGAAACATACATGTCCCGAAAACAAATCGGGACACACCCGTCTGCCCGTCTTGGCTCGGCAAGTCATCCCATTGATCTGGAAACCTAAATGTGCCAAGCCGAGACAGAGGCATTGAGCCTGAAAGGATCATGAAAATGGCATTAAGCATTCCCAAGCTGGGGCTTGGGAATGAGAGTGTATATTTATTTTCTTTGTGTCTTTGTGTCCATTCTCCGTAGCAGTAGGACTGCTACTGCGAAGGATGAACCTTTGTGGCGAAGGGATTTTCAGATGAAAATTACTACAAGGATTATTGAAGATTCAATTATTTATATATGTGTTATGTTAATTTTAATTGGTTTACTGGTTATTGGTAATATTAGTTCATTTCAGTTCAATAATAAAGATTTTTTCAAGCAATTGATGTGGGTCGGGATATCTATTGGTTTCTTTTTCTTATTCTTTTTTATAAATTTAGAAAAATTGAGAAAATTTGCCTTCCCACTTATTATTTTTGGATTATTTCTATTAATATCTGTTTTTATACCGAGTTTTGGGGTTTGTATAAATTTTTCAAGTAGATGGTTAGATATTGGCCCTATTACATTTCAACCAAGCACTTTAGCACGATTAATCTTGATATTTTATCTTGTTCATTTTCTTGTAAAAAATAAGGATTTAATAGAAATATCAAAGCCAATTCACTTTTTTAAAAATTTTATACCAACAGTTATTTTTACTCTGTTATATTTTTTGCTAATTTATAAAGAACCAGATTTAAGTACAGCTGTGATACTTTTTTTGATATATTTAAGTATATTATTTGTTGCTCAAATCAAAGTTTCAACTATTCTATTAATAGCTTCTATAGCAGTATTAGTGATGATATTAGTTTTCAAATTCGGACCAGAATATAGAATAGCAAGGTATGCAGCATTTACCAAGTTTGCTTCTGGTAAACAGTTAAGTAAAGAAGTTGAGGAAAAATATTGCTATCAACCTCGTGAGTCATTAGTTGCGCTTTCTAATGGGAGATTATTTGGTAGAGGAAGTATTGATGGAAGGGCAAAACTTTTCTATCTACCATTTTCAAAAACAGATTATATTTTTTCAATTTTTGGTGAAGAGTTTGGATTTATTGGGTCAACTTTTTTAATTACCTTATATCTAATTCTTATTTTAGGTTGCTTTACATTAGCTCAAAGAGCTAAAAGCTTTTTCTATACACTTCTTATTGCTGGTTTCACTTTTAATTTTGCATATAATATTATTATTAATATTGGAGTTGCAACGAGTTTAATCCCTTCTACAGGTGTAAGTCTTCCATTTGTAAGTTATGGTGGTTCAGCTTTGCTTATTGATTCTATCGCGATCGCAACTATTCTTAATGCCAGTCGTAGAGCAAGATTAAATAATAATTCGGACTTGAAATATGCTTAATATTGCTATTGCTGCAGGTGGTACTGGGGGACATATTTTCCCTGGAATTTCTATTGCTGAAAAATTCATTAGTGAATTAGATAATGTTAATGTAATATTTATTGGCTCAAAGAATGGGATTGAAAATAGAATTGTAAAAAAATATGGTTTTAATATTGTTCAAATTGATGTGCACAAGCTGTATCGCTATTATATTTTAAAAAATTTGTTGTTTCCTATTTATTTAATTAGAAGTATCTTGCAAGCAAAAAGAATTTTCCAGAATATGAATATTGATATATTTATTGGATGTGGTGGATTTGTATCTGGTTCTGCTGGTTTATCGGCTTTGTGGCTTCGATTGCCATTTTTTTTGCAAGAGCAAAATAGCTTTCCTGGAGTTAGCACAAGATTATTAGCCAAGTCTTGTAAAAGATTATATATAGGAAATTTAGATGCTAAACAACATTTTAAATCATCCCGACTTGTCGGGACAAAAATCAAATATACTGGAAATCCAATTAGAAAGTTTAAAAAAGTTAGAAAACAGGAAGCTTTAACCTTTTGGAATTTTAAGGACAAGAAGACTATTTTTATTTATGGAGGTAGCCAAGGTTCACATTCGTTAAATAAGAATTTTTCAGTAATTATTGACAAGATCTTAAAAAAAGATATTCAGATAATTTTTCAAACAGGATTTTCTGATTTTAAGGAAATAAATAATAAATTTGGGAATAGAAAGGGAATGGTAATTCAACCATTTTTTGATAATATAGAATATGCCTACTCAGCATCTGATTTAGCAATTTGCCGTGCTGGTGCTATTTCCTTAACTGAGATCTCACATTTTGGATTACCAGCAATACTAATCCCTTTTCCATATTCAGCTGGACAACATCAACTAAAAAATGCTAAAAGCTTCGTAAAAAAAGGTGCTGCAGAAATGATTACTGAAGATGAATTGAATCCTAAAATTCTTTTTTGCAAAATCCTTGATATAATAAATGACAAAAATAGACTTTTAGAGATGTCAAGCTCGTTAAAAAGTTTGGTTATACAAGATTCTGCAAAGAGGATTGTTGATGACATTATTGAACACTTTGTTCCCAACCCTAAGTATGAAAATGTGCAATTAATTGGAGAGAGATGTTAGGAAAAACAAAAAGAGTGCACTTCGTTGGAATTGGTGGTATTGGAATGAGTGGAATAGCAGAATTGCTTCTAAATTATGGATATAAAATCACAGGTTCTGATTTGATGAAGACATCAGTTACAGAAAAATTAGAAAGGATGGGGGCTAAAATATTTTATTGTCATAAATCGAAACATATTACTGATGCGGAGGTTGTTGTTAAATCCTCTGCTATTAAAGATGATAATGTAGAAATTAAAACCGCTTTGATAAAGAATATCCCGGTAATCCGCAGAGCTGAAATGCTTTCTGAATTAATGAGAATGAAATATGGCATAAGTATAGCAGGCACACATGGGAAAACCACAACTACATCAATGGTTGGTATGATCCTCTCAGAAGCTGATTTGCAACCAACTCTAATAATTGGTGGAGTGGTTAAAAATTTTAACTCAAATGCAGTGCTTGGTAAATCAAAATATATTGTAGTGGAAGCTGATGAGTTTGACCGTTCCTTTCTTAAATTAACTCCCATTATTGCAGGTATTACAAATATAGAAGAAGAGCATGTTGATTGTTACCCAACTATTGGAGAATTAGAAAATGCTTTTCTGCAATATGCAAATTCTGTACCTTTCTTTGGATTGATTGTGGCTTGTCTTGATGATACGAAAATCAGAGAAATTATTCCACGATTTGAAAAAAGGTTATGCACTTATGGGTTAAATGCAAAAGCCAATGTAAGAGCAATCAACATAAAATTTAAAAACTTCACTTCTCAATATGATTTGATATACGATAATAAAAAGTTAGGAGTAATTGATATTCAATTACCTGGAATTCATAATGTTCAAAATTCGCTATTAGCTGCAACTATAGCTTTGGAATTGGAAATTCCATTTATTAATATTCGTAATGGATTGGAGAAGTTCAGTGGGGTATATCGAAGGTTTGAAAGGAAAGGTTTTATCAATGACATATTAGTTTATGATGATTATGCCCACCATCCAACAGAAATTCGAGCTACTCTAACTGGCATAAAAGATGGATCAGTAAGAAGGGTTATAACTATATTTCAACCCCATTTATATTCTCGGACAAAGATGTTCTATAAGGAGTTCGCCAAATCACTAACATTGTCAGATTTGTTGATTATTACTGATGTTTATCCTGCAAGAGAGAAGCCCATTACTGGTGTAAGTGGAAAATTAATTGCAGATATTGCTGTTCAGAATGGATATAAAAATGTAATTTATATAGAAGACAAAGATGATGTTCCAAATAAATTATTAGAACTAGCAAAAAGTGGAGATTTTGTAATTACAATGGGAGCTGGAGATATTTATAAAATTGGTGAAAAGTTTGTTTCTATGTTTAATAAAGATTTTCAAACTAATAAAAAAATAAGAAAATGAATAAATTTATTTTTTACCACCGAGAACACCGAGATTCACCGAAAATTATTTATTTATTTTCTATTCGGTGTGTTTCGGTATCCCCAATTGAATTGGGGGTCGGTAGTTAATTTGTCTAATAAATAATGCAAAAATTAAGATTGTTCAAGAGTTATATCAAAAACAAAAAATTTGGAAAATTTGTTATTTTCGACATCCGCCAGCTGGCGGATTATACAACAATAAAAGCTGGTGGACCTGCAAAATGTTTCATTGAAACACCAAATTTAGATATTTTGAAAGATATCTTTGAATTCATTTGTAAGAATAATATTGAATTTAATATCATTGGCAATGGTTCAAATCTTCTTATTTCAGACAAAGGCTTTGATGGTGCAGTTATTTCTATAAAAAATATTCCGAAGAGATTATATTCTGAAGGTAATTATCTATTTGTTTCCGGAAATATTGAGGTTCCTCATATTTTGAAAATGTGCCAGGAATATCAGCTGAGTGGGCTTGAATTTTTAAATGGAATACCCGGAATGATTGGCGGAATGGTAGAAATGAATGCGGGTGCTTTCGATTGCTCAATAGGGAATGTAATTAAGGAGATTGTAATAATAAATGAAAACGGTGAATTAGAAAAAATATCTTCAAGTTTTATCCAATTTGGTTATCGTAAAATTAATATTAAAAAGAAGAATTATATAATCGTTGAAGCAATTTTCAAAATGAAAAAGGAATCTCAAAAAAGGATTAAGGATTTGTGTGATAAGTATTATAATAATAGAAGTTTTAGATTTCTTTTAGATTATTGTACATTTGGTTCGGTTTTCAAAAATGGTGAGGATTATTATGCAGGCGAATTACTTGATAGATGTGGTTTGAAAGGATATAGAATTGGTAATGCCCAGATTTTTGAAAAGCATGCGAATTTTATAATTAATCTTGGTAATGCAACCTCTTACGATATTTACAAACTTATTAAAAAAATGAAGAAAGAAGTATTAGAAAAATTTAATATTGTGCTTGAACCAGAAGTTAGGTTTTGGGGAGATTTTTCCGATGCATAATATGAGAAGAACATACAAGAATAAAAATTATGGGCAAAAAAGAAATATCCTTCTTTCCTTTTTTTGTTTATTAATTTTATTTTTGATATTAGCATTCACTTTTGCATATCTTTCTCTTTATGGATTATCTCATTGGAAATTATTAGAAGTTGAAGAAGTCAAAATTGAAGGAACTCAATATCTAAATAAAAATCTATTATATCTAAGATTAGCAAGTTTTGAAGGTCAAAATTTGTTTAAAATTAATGATAATATTATAAGAGAAATTTTATCAGAATATAAGAGAATAAAATCTATTAAGGTTATCCGAAAACTTCCAAATAAATTAAAGATAATAATTCAAGAACGAATTCCAATAGCACATTTGAGTTCTAATAATGAATCGCAGTATATGATTGATAAAGAAGGCATAGTTCTGGTCTCCAATTCAATTGGGGATTTTGATGATTATTCAATGAATGATTTACCTGTATTCAGTAGAATTAATACAAATAATTTGACATCAGGAGGAGTGGTTTCTGATAAAAATATAAAAATTCTATTGAATATATATGATCATATTGAGAAGGTAAATCCTGATTTTCTTAAGAGAATTTCAGAGTTTTATATGCAGGATAATGAGGTAATTTTAATAGAAAATGAGAGATGTGTAAAATTTTTATTAGGTTCAGAAGAATTCCCTGAAAGAATTGATAAGTTAATATTTGCTTATCAAAATTTTGGTTTTGCAAATTATTCTGAAATTGATTTGAGATTTTCTGACCCTAAAAATGAAATAATTATACTAAGATAAGATGGCAAAAGAAAAGATAATAACTGCCCTGGACATTGGAACAACCAAGATTTGTTGTCTTATTTCAATTATTGATAAGAACGATAAACTAAAAATCTGTGGGATTGGAGAAAATAAGTCAGAAGGACTTTCACAAGGAATGATAAGAAATATTCGTGCTGCATCTGAATCCATTGATAAAGCTATTAGAGAAGCAGAAAAAGTTTCAAATAGAGATGCACAAAATGTTTTTGTTGGTGTAGCTGGTGAACTTATAAGAAGTTTTGTAAGTCACGGTATTGCTAATATTGAAAGTAAAAGTAAATATTCAAATGAAATCAATGAGTATGAAGTGACAGAAAAAGAAATTGAGAAGGTTATTGAAGATGCAATAAAAAACAGACCCATTTCTGGTGATAGAAGAATTATACACGCTGAACCTCAGTTTTTCACAGTCGATGGCATTCCAGGTATTCTTGATCCAATTGGAATGTCTGGCAGGCGTTTTGAAGCTGATGTCCATATTGTTACTGCTGATATCAATTCACTAAGTAATATCTACAGAAGCATTCAAAGGATTGGCTTAAATGTAAAAGATGTTGTTCTTCAACCTATTGCTTCAGCTATGGCTGTTTTAAATAAAGATGAAAGAGAATTAGGTTCTATACTTCTGGATATTGGTGGTGGCACTACAGATATATCAATATATTATAAAAATAGCATAAGATTTAGCTGTGTTATCCCATTCGGAGGAGAAAATATTACAAATGACCTTTCAATTGGATTACGAACACCCAAAGACGAAGCTGAAAAAATCAAAATCGAATATGGATATGCTCGTCCTGAACATGCAGATGAAAACATAAAGATTGAAATACCAGGTATTGGAGGACGTTCTTCCACAAAGCGCTCACAAAAATTTCTTGCTGAGATTATTCATCCTCGTATTCAAGAAATCGCAAATCTTGCTTATAATGAAATTAGTAAGAGCAGATATTTAGATATGATAACTGCAGGTATTTCGATTTCTGGTGGAACAGCAAATTTGAGAAGCACTAATCAATTATTTGAAAAAGTATTTAACTTGCCAACAAAAACTGGGTATCCTTCATTCACAGAAATTTATGGTGATACAGAAAGACTTTCAGACCCGAAATATGCTACTGGAGTAGGGCTATTATATTGGGGTAAGAAAAATTTTGAGAAAAACCCTTTTAATAGAAATTCTAAAAAATCACTTATTGAAAGAATGATTTCAAGAATTAAAAATTGGTTTGCAAGCCAAAATTTCACTTAGAATTATGTATGGTTAATTAATTTATTTTTTACATTTGAGCCTGAGGCTATTGCTGGTTCAAGTATGTTACTTGAACCATGAATTAAAATGTTTAGGTTCTCCCGAAGGATATCGGGACAAATCTGAACCAGCAGATAAGAATTATGTATGGTTAATTAATTTAATTTTTATATTATTCGTATGAGGTTATAATGATAAAATTTAGCGATTCATTAGACCTCCCCGATTTAATCGGGGATTCGAAAATTAAAATCATTGGCATTGGCGGAGCAGGAAATAATGCCATAAACACGATGATTGGAAACAAACTTGCTGATGTGGAGTTTGTTGCAATAAATACAGACTTGCAGGTACTTAACAATTCAATGGCTGATACCAAAATTCAAATAGGCAAAAAATTAGTAAAAGGATTTGGTGCTGGTGGAAATCCGGAGATTGGAAAATTATCAGCAGAAGAAAATGAACAGGTCTTAAGAAAAATTATTTCAAATGCCAAAGTAATTTTTATTGCAGCTGGAATGGGTGGTGGAACAGGCACAGGAGCAGCTCCTGTGATTGCAAAAATTGCCAAAGAAAATAATATTTTAACTATTGTTATTGTGACATATCCCTTTATTTGTGAAGGAAAGATCAGACGGGAAAATGCTGATAAAGGAATAAATGAACTAAAAAATAATGTAAATTCATTAATTGTTATTCCAAATGAAAGATTAAAGGAAAAGTTTGGAGAAATAGAACTTTTTGAAGCTTTTAAGAAAGCAGATGCTGTCCTTTATAATGCTGCAAAATCTATATCCGATATTGTTAACAAAAGAGGATATGTTAATGTTGATTATGCAGATGTAAAAACTGTTTTGTCATATATGGGATATGCACTTATTGGGTTTGGAAGAGCTGAAGGTGAGGATAGAGCTGAGAAAGCTACTTTAGAAGCAATATCAAATCCATTAATAAGTAATATCTGTTTAGCTGAATCAAAAGCAATACTGTATAATGTAACCACTGGATATGATCTAAAAACATCTGAACTCGATAAAGTAGCATCCATTATTAGCAAAGAAGCTGATGAAAATAAGAATATTATTTTTGGATTAGTTTATGATAAGGAGATGAAAAACAAGATGGATATTGCAATAATTGTTGGTGGAATACCTGAATCAGATACAAAATTCTTACCAATTGAACAAATCAAAAAGAAATCTCATGAAGCCGAAATATCTGAAATTAAGCAAATACTTGAAAGAATTCATCAATCTGAAAAATTGTCTCCATATGAACAAGATGGAATATATAGAACATACTCTAATAAAATGGAAAACAGAAAAGAAAATAAAAGATTTTCCAATTTCTATAATGATAAAGAACAGAATTAAAATGTAAAATTACAGGTGAATCCAATTGATTATTATTTATATTGTCCACCTTTTGATTTATAGTATAGCTGTATATTTAGTTAGTAAATTTACGAAACTAATATCAATAAAGGATTTCAAGACAGCAGTGCTTTTTTCTATTGTAGTTGGAATTGTAAATACCGTGATAAAACCAATTTTTCTTATCCTCACATTTCCAATAACTATTATTACATTTGGTATTTTTTTGATATTTATTAACGGTCTTATGTTGATGATATCATCTGTATTTTTTAAAGATATTAAAATAAAAGGTTGCTTTTCTGCAGCTTTGGCAAGTATATTGATTTCTGTGATAGTTTATATTTTGGAATTATTTATTATCGTTTAAAAAGAAAGATATAACTTATAATAGAAAACAATAGTTTATTAAATAAAGAAAGAGGTATTAAATGAAAACAAAATTAGTTGCTTTACTATTAGTTGCCTGTTTACTTGCAATTATTGGTTGCAGTAAATCTTCAACCGAACCCAAAAATGAACCACCAATTATAATCGGATTAATTGCAGAACCAGATACGATTGGAACCTCTCAAAAGGTAATATTAACATGCTTTGCATATGATCCGGATGATGACAGTTTAAGCTATACATGGGAAGTTATTTTTGGTTCTATTAATGGAACAGGTCCGATTGTTGAATGGACACCACCAGACACAAATGGTACATTTTCAATAATATGTATTGTTGATGATGGGAATGAGGGTCAAGACACTGACAATGTGAGTATTCATGTTATAAAAGAAACCCAAAATGAACCACCGGTTATAATCGGATTAATTGCAGAACCAGATACGATTGGAACCTCTCAAAAGGCAACACTTGAATGCTTTGCAAGTGATCCAGATGGTGATAGTTTAAGCTATACATGGGAAGTTATTTTTGGTTCTATTAATGGAACAGGTCCAATTGTTGAATGGACACCACCTGACACAACTGGCACATTTTCAATAATATGTATTGTTGATGATGGGAATGAAGGTCAAGACACTGACAATGTGAGTGTTCATGTTATAAAGATGCTGTTTCGTGTTACTAAGATATTAGAATATAATATGATTGATGAATTGCAAGTTTATCGGGATAGTTTTAAATATAATGCTAAAAACAAAAAAATTCGTAATGAAATTTTTAATGCAAATGATGAATTTATTGGTCTTGAGTTATATGAATATGATGAAGAAGACTTTCTTATAAGAAGGTCAAATTTTATACCATCAGATTCAATACATATATTAAATTGGTATAGAACAAATTATCAATATGATGAGAATGAACCTACTCGATGTGATATTTTCGACAATAATGATGAACAAATTGGGTATCTTATTTGGGAATATAATAATAATAATGAATGGGAAAAATTAATAGAGAATGATGTGTCTGATTCTTTAATGAATTATTGGGGAAATTTTGAATATGATGAGAGTGGTGTTTTTAGCAAATGGTATTGGTTTGATTCAAATAATAATCTGATTAGATATAGAGAGTGGGAGTTTGAAGAGATTCAAATATATAAATAAAGAAAATTGGAACTTGAATTATCCCTATATATCGGGATAAGTCAAGTTTCTAACATATTTTGATCTCAATGCTCACAAAGATTTTCACCAACAATAAGATTATTATTAAAATAGTCAGCAACTAACTCCTCAGGAGTTTTTGCTTCTGCACCGATACAAACTTCTATATTATTTTGTTGAAATAATGACTGAGCTCTCATCCCCATTCCTCCAGAAATAATATGGGTTACACCTTGTTCATGAAGCCATCTTGGAAGCACACCTGGTTCATGATGAGGTGGTTTAACAAATTGAGTATTTGTTATTTTGTTATTTTCTACATCTATTAATGCAAATTCATTACACCGTCCAAAGTGAGCACATAATTTTCTATCTATTGTGGGTATTGCAAATTTTAGCATTTTGTCTCCTTTTAGAGTAGCCGACTCTGTCGGCTATATAAGGCGAGAGACTTGCCTACTCCATATTTTTCAACTTTGTCAATTGAGGATCCCGATTTATCGGGATCCCGCTTCATGCGGGGCTATCTTTTTAATTACTCTATCCACAATTTTAACCATTGCTTTTGCAGATTCTAAATCTTTGTAATTTCTTATGTAGGCTTCACCCTGGTCACCAGTTTCTACAATTTTTTTATCAATTGGTATCTTACCTAAAATCTCTATTCCAAAATCTCTGGCAGCTTTTTCAGTTCCAGAACCCTCAAATATGTCAATCAGTTTACCGCAATGAGGACATTTAAATGCAGACATATTTTGTACGATTCCAATAACAGGAACATTAAGTTTTTTAGAGAAATTAATTGTTTTTCTTGCATCAAGAAGAGCAAGGTCTTGTGGAGTAGATACAATTATTGCACCATCCAATTGGCCAATAATCTGAATAGCAGAAAGTGGTTCATCCCCTGTACCAGGTGGACTATCAATAATTAAATAATCTAAAGAAGGCCATTCAATATCCTGTAAGAACTGCTTTATCAATTTCATTTTAAGTGGTCCACGCCAGATTACTGGATTATCAGGACTGCTAAGAAGTGTGGCGATTGTTAAGGCATATAAATTCTCGTTTACTTTAATTGGTTCAGGTCTATCTCCTGGTCGGTTTGGTCTTAATAATTGCCCCTCAATCCCCAGTAATTTTGCAATTGAAGGTCCATGAATATCTACATCAAGAATACCAACCTTCTTTCCATTTGCTGCTAAACCATATGCTAAATTAACAGCAATTGTGCTTTTACCAACACCACCTTTTCCACTGAGAATAATTATCTTATGTTTAATTCTTTCAATATTTTCCTTAAGATATTTCTCTTGTTTTTCTTTTTCAGCGTTCATATTTTTTTCCATTTTATTCTCCTGATGAATATTTATCCAATATGAATACAAACAAAAAATATTGTAAATTAGAAAATAGATAAATTTAGATCAAGTTTACGAATTCACCAATTTACCAATTCACCAATTTACCAATTCACCAATTTACCAATTTACCAATTTACCAATTTACCAATTTACCAATTTACCAATTTACCAATTTACTAATTCACTAATTCACTAATTCACTAACATTACATCCAATGTCCTGCAACATTTGGGCTTGAGACTTCCTTTAACTTATTTTTCTTAAAAGCGTCGTAAGCTTCTTTTACTGTCAAATTTTCTTCTGCGAGATACATTTTTATTCCTCCAGAATTTAATATTTGAAATGCTCTTGGACCCATATTTCCGGTTACTAATGCATCAACTTTTAGATTGATAATACTTTGTGCAGTCTGGACACCAGCACCATGTAATGCTTTGACATTTTGTTCATTGGAAACATAGTTTTCAGTTTGAGATTCTTCGTCAAATATAAAGAATCCATTTGCGCGTCCAAAACGCGTGTCTATTTGAGCATCCCAGCCTTTGTCCGTTGTTGTAAATGCTATTTTCATTTTTCCTCCAATAATTCAACCACGAGAATTTCACGAGAATTTACACTGGAATATACAAAGGTTTAACATATTTAGCTATAAGTAATAATTATCAATCTTGTGCTTATCTTGTGTTATTCTTGTGGTTTTATTTTTCATAATTTTGTTTGGATGTTTGTCCAACATTCTTCTACATATTTACCTATGCCTGACTTATCAAATTCAACAACTGTTTTTCTTAAAACTAATGATTGTGGAAAAGCATCAGAATAAGGAATTTTTCCAACAATTTCTAACCCATTTTTTTGAGAATAATTTTGTATATCTTTTGATATTTCTTCATTTATGTCATATTTATTAATAATACATCCAACCGAATATCCAAAGTGTTTTACAAGTTCAAGAATTCTTTTCAAATCATAAAAACCAGAAAGAGATGGTTCGGTTACAATCAGAACATAATCTGCATTAGAAAGAGAAGCGATTACTGGACAGCCAATTCCAGGTGCTCCATCTGAGATCATCAAATTTTTATTATTTTCTTTTGCCAAGTTATGAGCTTCTTTCTTAATTTTTGAAACTAACTTTCCAGAATTTCCTTCAGCAATGCCAAGTTTAGCAAAAATTAGAGTTGAATTTAGTCTTGTCTTAGAAATGTACCATTCTCCAGATAAATTTTCATTGAATTCAATAGCATCTACAGGACATATTCTATAACAATATCCACATCCTTCACAGTCAATTATATTTATTTCATATTTATTATCTGTTTTTTGAATTGCGTCAAATCTGCATATCTCCTGACATTTTCCACATCCGATACATTTTTCATTTATGATGCTTGCCTTTTTACCTCCATAAAATTGGTAGATTTTCATAATCTTGGGTTTCAAAAGAATATGTAAGTCAGATGCGTCAACATCACAGTCAGCAAGAACAGCCTTTTCACCAGCTAAATAGGCAAACGAGGCTGCTAATGAAGTTTTGCCAGTTCCACCTTTTCCGCTAATAATTACTAATTCTTTCATATGTAAATAGCTTGCCACACCCGTCCTCCGTAGCAGAGCAACTGCGGAGGGTGGAGAGGCACAGAGACACAGAGAAAATAAATATAAACTCTCATTCCCAAGCTTCAGCTTGGGAATGTTTACACAGGTTTATCCTGTTCCTATTCGTATTAATCATTACAATAAATATTGTGTTTTCATACTCTTTTTTGAGGGATTGCAGGTATTTATATTTCATAGCAAATCTGTGATGCTTTTTTCAATTTTCCTAAAGATATTATTTATTGAAGGAATAGTGATTATATCTTTACCCCTTGAATACAGTTCAGCAATTTCTCTTGAATATGGAATTTCATCTAAGATTGGGATATTTTCATTTTTGCAATAGTTATATAACTCTTGTCCGAAGGATCCTTTGGAATTCCCGATGCCTGATTTGTTTATTATAACTCCAAATTTCTTCTCTAATTCTCGCATAGTTTCAATTGCTAATTTTAAATCATAAAGACCGAATGGTGTTGGTTCAGTTACAAGAATCACAAAATCTGAGTCTTTAGTTGCTTCTATCACTGGACAGGAAGTTCCTGGTGGAGAGTCAAAAATGAAATAGCTTTCTTCTCCAAACTTTTCTGTGGAAAAATCTTTAGTTTGTTTCATCAGAGGAACAGCCATTACCTCGCCTACTCTCAGTTTTCCTTCTACAAAATGAAAATTGTTATTAGTTATGTTACACCAATGGATTTCACCAATTTTTATATTTTCAACATCAAAGGCATTTTTTGGACATAACTCTATGCAGGCAAAGCAACTATGACAGAGTTCTGGGAAAATTATTACCTCTTTATTTGTTACAGCAATAGCATTGAATTCGCATATCTCAGCACATTTACCACATAGGTCACATCTTTCATTTACTTTTGGTATTTGTCTGCTACATTCTTTTATATTGAATTTATTATCATTAAGAAAGATATGGCAGTCTGGTTCTTCGACATCCAAATCTACTAAAACAACCTTATTTTTATTCTTATTATTGAGGAAAAGAGAGAAATTCACTGCAAAGGTTGTCTTTCCAGTTCCACCTTTTCCACTAGCAATAGAAATTTTCATTTTTGTATTTAACGGCTCTATTTGGAGTGCTTGCCTTCGCGTAGCCCATCTTCCATCCCGATAAATCGGGATCCTCGTTTCAGCACTCCACTTGTATAATTTATATAAACTCTTAATTTTTTCTGGTCATTAAGGTTCCACAATTAGGGCAATTTACGCTATTACAAGGAATTCCGGGAGTATGAGGAATTTCCTTTCTGCAATTAGGACAAATACAAATAACCTGGCAACCACCAAGTCCTCTTCCTTTACCTTGTCCTTGACCTCTGCCAATACCTTGTCGTTGTGGACCTGTGCCATTACCTCTTGGCATTTATATCTCCTTTCTTTGTGTTGATAACACTAAAATCAGCATTGATGATTTTTTTATCTTCATTATCTTGTTGAATTTGTCTTCTTTTTTTTAAATGTGATATTAAACCGCTAACAGTTCGTTGGGTAATTCCATCTGGTTTTCGGGCATCATTTATAATAAAGCCTACTGCTGGTAATATTAGTGAACGCCAGATAGATATATGACCTTGTTTATTATAGAAAGCTCCAAAGCAAGATCCTCTTCTTCTACCTGTTCCGGGTCCTAAACCTTCTGGACCTGTCCCATCTCTTCTTGGCATTTATACCTCCTTCTATGTACGGATAGATTCCTTGGTTGTCACGGTCCATACCGTGACAAAAAACTAATCTGTCATGGAATGGTCCATGACAGCCATGTAATATAGAGCAGAGGGAGAAGATATTCAACTCCCTCTGAATTTTTTCTACTTTTCAGATTTAATTTCTTCAAGTCGCTTTTCAATAGATTTCATCTCATCTTTCATTATTTTAAGTTCATTCTCGAGAATCTGCTTTTCATTTTCAGGGGTATACGATGGAGGAGTTGGATAAGGATAATAAGGTGCATAACCTGTATAAGGATAGTAACCTCTACCAAATCCTCTTCCCCAGCCGTGACCCAATCCTAAACCGCGTCCCAAGAATCCTCTACCACCGACTGGGTTCATATATCCAGGAACATTATAACCTGCACAGTAACCTGCTGCACGACCTGTCATTGGACCTTGTCCCATTGGTCCTGTTCTATCACCTCTTGGCATTTTAACCTCCTTTCATTTTGATTTTTATTCTTTAATCTTTTATCTTTAATCTTTCTATCTTCTGCCATGTCCTCGTCTTCTTCTATGAAATTTACCAAAACCAAACTGCTGTGCTAAATTTATAAAATCTATACTACCACAATTTGGACATTTGATATCAACATTACTTTCAAAATCGATTGGGACAATAGTTCCACAGTTAAGACATCTTATGATATTATTTCTAAAATATATTGCTCCACCCATAATGAAAATTTCTTTGCCTTCTATTATGGCTTTTGCCACTTTTTTTCTTGCACTATCTATTAGACGAGTAAAAGTAGGACGAGAAATTCCCATTTCTTCTGAGGCTGCTTGATGTTCCAAATCCTTATAATCTGCCAATCTTAATGCTTCAAATTCATCTAAAGTTAAATATATTCTCTCTAATAATCGTGCAGGAATTCCAACAGGTTTAAACCGTTGAAATCTCGGAGGCTCTTTAACCCTTCGTTCTATCCTTGGTCTTGTCATAATAATACCTTTATGAACTTATGTTCAAAATATATGTTTATAATTCTTATTGTCAAATTTTTTGAATAATTTCTATAAGTAATCATAAAGGTATAAAATAAAAAAGAGTATAGACTTATTAATAAAAATAATTCTAAAACTAAGTTATTTTTTTGCATTAAAAAACTTCCATCTCTTTGTTTATATTGAAGATATTATTGGATAATTCTTGGTTTAGTTTAAACTGTTTCACAATTTTCATTTCCAAAATATTCTGATAGAAATTATCGATTTAAGAAGTATCGTTGATAGTAATCCCAACATGATTTAACATAATTGTCATTTAATATTCATCCCTTTTAAAATTATATCATTTTCTTTAACGCCTACATTTCTGGCAATAATTGGGCATTTTACTTTTAAGAGAAAAAAGATGGATCTGTAAATGTTTGATAATCCTTCATAATTTCCCTGACCTTTACTGATAATCATATCCGCATTTTTAAATTTACGGATGAAGTCATCATTACATAAACCAAGAATAGTTCCGGGTGCAGTTGTGCCGGAAGAAATTACTTTCGCAATTTTATCAATTCCAATTTGTTTTGCTTCTTTTTTAGTTACATCATTTATTATTGGAATTTCCCGCACTACAAATGTAACTGGTTTTCCTATTTCTTCGATAAGTATTTTATCAAAAACTGCTTCTCCTGAATTATCTCCGATATAGAGAATCTCATCTGTCTTTTCCAATTCTTTTTTAAAAAGTTCATAATCAAAAATCGCAAATTCCTGATGCAGTAATTTTTCAACATCTTTAGTAATATTGAATTCTTTACTGATTCCCAGATCAATAACATTTCCGGCAACAGCCAGTCGGATAGCAGTAAGTAATCTGTCATCTGATTCGTCAACTTTCTGTTTTAATTTCGGATACAAATGCAAAGCGTGAGAAATGTTCTTTGCTTTAATTTCTTTATAAGGATCATTATTGTCGGTTATTTCATAAATTTTACGATAGATGATGGCCCCAGTCTCAGGTGGAGTATTTTCCATTGGAATGTCTTTTATCATCAATCCAACTTCATCTAACAATTTTTTTATTTTTTCCTCATTTTTGGTGGCAATCCGCCCAGCACGCAACGCTTGATTCATAAAGCAAGGCAAGCAATCAAGATAAGTTTTCACTTATTTCACCATTTGTAAAATTCGTTTTTTGCCAAATTTTAGAAATTTTCTAGTCCCACCATCATTTTTGATAACTTCCAGAACTCGATTATCAAATTTCTTAAAAGTAGCACCGAAAATCATTTTAATATTTTTTGATTGAAGTAAATCTTGAGCCATAATAGAAGAAGGTCCAAGCATAAAAATATCACAATCATTATTTGTTTTATTGATTATATTAATAAAGGTCATATTAAAAATTGATGTTGAAGTCAAAATAACAGAATCAGCTTTTCTCAGAAGTTTTTTTTGCTTTGAATTTGAAGCTAAAAGAGGATCGGATTTTCTATAATCAAAAACAGAAATAGGAATATTATTTTCCTGAAATTTTTTTACAATCGGCTTAAAAAGTCCAATCATTACAATATTATTATACTTTCTAAAATTAATTATTTCAAAGATATCACCATTCCCATTAAATTTATTGGAATAATTTAGCAATGCATTCAAATAAGCATTTAAAACAATTCGATGAGAAAAATCTTGTAGATTCAGGTTTGAATAATCGTTGATTTCTGTGTTTATTTTATACCCTAAATTTGCACAAACTCCGATGTTACCGTTATTCAAAAGGATAGCAGTATATTTAACACCGGTTACTAATTTTTCAATTTTTTCTAAATTGAAATAATATTTTTTAAATAACAATTCTAAGGGATCAGAATTATAGGTTCTCATCTATTTCTCCATTTGGCAACATATTATAAGGATGAAAAATACTATTGTCTTCTTTTGGGAAGCGAATACATTTTCTCCAATTTCCATGACAATAATCTTCAGTCCATTTTTAATCCAATTTTCCCTGCTCTAGAAAATATTTCATTGGGCAAGATGGATACCATTTACATTCTTTTTGCTTCATGCGACATTCACTTTTTCGGAGAATTTTCTATCTAATATTATATTCATTATTAGCAAGAGCACTATTTAGAGTTCATCCGTAAAGTAGATTTTTAGACCTTACGGATGGTTGAGCTTGCGAGACCTCCGTAATGGTTGGTGTTTTTCTCGTTCAACCATTGCGAATGGTCGAAGACCTTCGCAATGGTTTTTCCGAGTTTACGGATAGACACTATTTAATTTCTCTTATCGAGAAAAATACTGTTCACTTCATTTTCATTTAAAATAATCCTCCATTCTATCAAAGGCTTTATTTATCTCTTCTTCAGAAACACAGAAAGACAACCTGAGATGGCTTTCTCCAGTTGGACCAAAAGCAATTCCAGGGGTTGTAGATACTCTTGCTTCTCTTAGAAGCTTCTTACAAAAAGTAATAGAATCCTGTCCTTCCTTCAAAAGTATTTTTGGAAACATAAGATAAGAACCTTCCGGCTTTTGAAATTCAAAGATAAAACTGAGTTTATCAAGTCGTTCACACATTAGATTTCGCGTATTAAGATAGTGAACTCCAAATTCTTTTACACAGTCTTGAGAACCCTTTAAAGCTGCAAGAGCAGCATATTGCGAAACAACAGGAGCACAAATTGCAAATGGAATATGTGCTTTTTTGATCTGTGGAATTACTTCTTCATCAGCATGAAGATAACCAATCCTCCAGCCGGTCATAGCGTAGGTTTTTGTGAATGTAAAGCAACTGATAACATTTTTCTTCATTTCAGGAATAGATGCTATACTGAAATGTTTCTTATCATCATAGATAAAATACTCATAAGCTTCATCTGTAATAATCATTAAGTAGTTTTCCAGAGCAATTTCAGCTATTTTGCGGAGTTGTTTCTCAGGGAACACAGTTCCTGTGGGATTATTGGGACTGCAATACATTATCGCTTTGGTTCTGGGAGTTATTGCTTCTTTAATAGATTGGATATCCAATGCGAAATTCTTCTCTTCAATCAGTGGAATCAGCACAGGTTTTCCTGAAGCAATTCTCACCTGACGAATATGAGTTGAATATGTCGGAGTGGGAAGAATGACTTCGTCACCCGGATCAATTACAGCCATTACTGCTGCTGCCAATCCTTCAATTGCTCCGACTGTAACCAATAGTTGAGAAATATCAGCATTTATGTTGTTATCACGTTTTAGTTTTTTAACAATTTCCTGGCGTAATTCAACCAGACCATCAGTAGGTGAATAACCTCCAACCAGTCCATTTTTTATGGCAGAGATAGCAGCTTCTTTGATATGCTCTGGAGTATCGGAAGTAGGTTTTGCCCAAGATAAAAATGCAACATCATCAATTTCTTTTGATAATCTTGTCATTTCATGGATAGCAGATTTTTTGATTTGTTTTACTCGGTTAGATACGGTCATTTAATTTTCCGCCTTAATTTCTTAAATTTTATGAGTTCTGCAAAATAGGTCTATTCAGCCAAACTTAACCTCCGTTTGTCATTCTGAGTGAAACGAAGAATCTCATAATTGCTAATATAAATGAGACTTAGAGATTCTTCACTCAGTTCAGAATGACACTTTTGGATATTATTTCTCTATTTTGCAGATCTCATTCTTAAATTTTAAGCGATTTTATCTTATTATTTCATAGATTAATATTTAGCTAATTATTCAACTCCTAATACATCTTTGAATGCTTTCTTAAAAGATTCTTTAGGAAGCGCTCCCATCGCCATTTGCGGTTGACCTTCTTTTGGACAGAAAAGAAGAGAAGGAATACTACGAATACCAAAAGCAGCTGCTAATTCCTGCTGCTCTGCTGTATCTATTTTATAGATGGTTACCTTACCTTTATATTCTTCTGCTAATTCCTCCAAAATGGGAGTTACTATCTTGCAAGGTGCACACCAATCAGCGTAAAAATCTATCACGCAAGGAAGGTTACCTTCAAATTTCCAATCTTTATTTTTACCATAATTAAAAACTTTTTCTTGAAAAGTCTCTTTTGTTAAATGTTCCATTTTATTTCTCCTTCAAAAATCCAAGTAATTCTCCCATTATTTCAGTTGCTTTTCCTTTCAAGAAAAGGTCGGTAATACTTTTTGTATAATTGGAAGGTTTAATATTTATCTCAATAATTTTCACATTATTTTTTTTTGCTTCGTAAGGAATCATAGAAGCAGGCATAATTTCACCGGTAGTTCCGATGAGAATGAAAACATCTGCTTTTTCTGTTTCTGCAAAAGAATTTGTTCTCGCCGGTTCAGGAATTGGTTCTCCAAAGAAGATGAAATCAGGCTTCAAGATTCCTTCGCACTCTTTGCATTTCGGTGGTAATTTATCCAATCCGATTTCAGATACAGAAAATTTAAACCCACATTTAGTGCAGACCAGATTTCTGGAATTTCCGTGAAATTCATATACTTCTCTGCTTCCCGCCTTTTGATGAAGATTATCAATATTTTGCGTAATAACTGCTTGTAGCAATCCCATTTCTTCCATTTCAGCAAGAGCAAAATGAGCAGCATTTGGTTTTGCTTTTCCGAAGAAATCATAGAAAATCTCTTTTATCAATTTCCACGATTTTAGAGGATTTTGATGAAAATAATTAATGTCCAAAAATATTGGATTGAATTTGCTCCATAAACCATCTTTACCGCGAAAAGGTGGAATTCCGCTTTCTACAGAGATTCCTGCTCCTGTAAAAACGGTTATATGTTTAGCATTTTTAATCAGTTCAACAGCTTTTTCAATCATTTAGAATTCCTTAAAAATTCTCGCTAATGATTTACCCGGAGCTTGAATATCTAAATCTAAAAAATATCCGAATGGGGTTTGCCAAGATTTATAACCTGATTTTTCTAATCTTTTTTCTGCACGATCAAACAGTTCTTTAGTTATTCCCTCATCTGCCTTACTCAAAGAGAGATGCGCAAAAGAATGCAGAACAATTTTGTTTGTATCATTCTTCTTGGCTGCCCATTTTAAATTTTTGATCATTTTAGTTTCTATTTTTGAAATATCATCTTCATCTTGTTGCTCTACTTGAATGAATCCAACCAAAGCATTTTCTATCTGTTTGCTCTCAACAAGTTTCTCCACATATTCTAGATTTTTGATGCTCGTTTTATATGCAAATTTATCTGCATAAATCATTAGTAATTTCATTTTAATACCTTTAAATTTTTTAGATTATAATTTTCGACCTATTTCAAATCCTTCCCTAATGGCATCTTGTGCATTTCCAACTTCTTTGGCATCACCGATCACATAA
>JAGMCF010000067.1 GCA_023129415.1 Candidatus Cloacimonadota bacterium | reverse complement strand
GGCTTCGTCTCTGAATTTGGTAATAACTTTAGCGAATTACTTTCAAATATAATAACCTCTCAAACAGGCTGGCAAAGGTTTACAATTAAAAATTGGAAAGTTGCTGATTACATCATACGAGGAAAAATCTTAGAATTTGATAATGGTATTTGTCTACTTCTAAATGTAAAAGATTTACAAAATGGAACTGAGGATTCTAATCTATTGTTTGTGAATGCAATTACCTGTGAAACTATTAGTTGGGAAAAGATTCGTCCGGAAAATCTTAAACAGGCATTACAAAACAAACTTGCATTATACAATGCAATCCAGACTGATAACCGCTTAAAGGTTGATCTGCAAACTGATAAGATGTCCGATGGACCTGTTGTGTATTATTATGGTGATGAACCCAAAATTTTAGTGAGAACCAACAAATCCTGCTTTATTCGTTTGATGTATATCTTTTCTGATAACACGAAAACCCTTTTGATTGATAATTACCACATTGCAACTGACCAGACAAATCAATGGATTCAGCTTCCACTTGATCTGGAAGTATGTGAGCCAAGCGGTATAGAACAGATGCTCGTTCAGGCTTCCACTGAAATAATGCCTCCTCTAAATGTAAAAAGAATTAACTTAGATGATGATAGTTATATTCGTATTATTGAAACAAATATTGACAGCCAAATCGCAAAAACCAGAGGGTTAAAAATTAAAAATCCAAAAAAAGAGATAACCGAGCGAACTTATCAATGGACTGTGTTTGAGAAGTAAATTATCAAACTTTGCGAAAGTTTGGAACTTTCGCAAAGTTAACAATAAGGAGGAAACAAAATGCCCAAAAAAATAATAACCCAGGATCGATCGAAGAAAAGTCTTCTTGTATTCATAGGAATTATATTATTATGCAGCTCTCTCTTTGCAGATGGATTCATTATCCCTTTACCACCCAATCCGGGCGATCCTTATCCACCTCTGCTAACTGTAAAATACCACCATGTAGAAGTTGAAATAGAAGACCAGGTAGCAATAACAAAAATCGACCAGTCATTTTATAATGAAACAAACAGAGATGTTGAAGGTGAGTATATTTTCCCACTTCCAAAAGGAGCAAGCATATCAAAATTCACAATGTATGTTGGGAATGAAGCAATAAAAGGAAAAATGCTGGATAAAAATGAAGCAAGAAAGATATATGAAGAAATTGTGCGTAAAAGGAAAGACCCGGCGCTTCTGGAATATATTGGCAGAGATTTGTTTAAAGCACGAGTATATCCCATACCTGCAAGAGGAGAAAAGCGGATTACAATTGATTATTCTCAGATATTGAAATTAGATAATGGTCTATGTGAATACATATATCCATTGAATACAGAAAGGTTTTCAAAAGACCCTATTAAAAGTGTCAAAGTAAATATCACCCTAAAATCTAAATCCAGAATAAAAACTGTATACTTCCCTTCACACGATGTTATTGTGAATAAAATTGATGCACATGAAGTTGAAATTGAATACTTTGAGGAAAATACCCGACCTGACAAAGATCTTGTCCTGTATTACACAGTCTCTAAAGAAGACCTTGGTTTAAATATGATGCCTTACAGGAAAGATGAAGAAGACGGATTCTTTCTTGCAATGATAACTCCAGATGCTGAACTTGAGAGTGAAAAAATTGTAGCAAAGAACATCATATTTGTTCTCGACCGCTCTGGTTCAATGAGTGGAGAGAAGATTGAACAGGCAAAATCTGCACTTGAAAGATGTCTTAACAGCCTGAATAAAGAAGACAAATTCGAAATCATATTCTTCAATGATGATATTGAACAGTATAAAAATGAAATTGTTAAAGCATCATCAAACACAATAAAGGAAGCAACAAAATTTATCAATGGAATCGATGCTGACGGCGGGACAAATATAAATGAAGCTCTTCTTACTGCAATGAAATTAATTAAACCTGATAATAGACCAAAATATCTAATTTTCCTCACGGATGGCCTTCCAACGGTTGGAATACAAAACATTTCAAGTATTGTTGAAAATGTAAATGATGCAAATACCTATAAAGCACGACTATTTGTATTCGGAGTTGGATATGATGTTAATACAAGACTTTTAGACAGACTTTCTGCAGAAAACAAAGGAGTAACAGAATATGTGAAACCGGGTGAAAATCTTGAAGTGAAAATTTCTAACTTTTATGGTAAGATTGCATATCCAATAATGACAGACCTTGAATTAAAATGTAAGGAAGTTAAGTTAGTTCAGATATATCCCAAAATATTACCAGACCTATTCAAAGGCTCGCAAATACTTTTATTAGGAAGATATGAGGGGGATGGAAAAGTAAAACTTACACTTTCCGGCAATGTTATTGATAAGAAAAAGAAATTTACATATAATGCTGAATTTCCTGAACAAGATGATAAGAATTCTTTCATTCCACGATTATGGGCTTCAAGAAGGATTGGTTATTTGATTGAAGAGATCCGTTCACATGGCGAAGATAAAGAACTTGTTGATGAGATAGTTAAGCTTTCAAAAAAATATGGAATAATTACTGAATATACATCTTTTCTTGTAGAAACAGATGCAGAATTTACTTTAGATGAAGCTCGAGATATTGCACATGAGGAATTTGATAAAAAAGCTGATTATATGGGAGCAGCGGGGGTAAGTTTATCAAAATCTGCTCAAAATATGCAAAGGTCGCTTCAAGCACCAACTTCTTTCTATTCTATTGAAGGTAAAGAAGTTGAAGTTCAAAACCTGAAACAAATGAAAGACAAAACTTTCTACTTCAAAAAAGGAAGATGGGTTGATGCCAGATACGATGATAAACTTCCCAAAATAGAGATAAAAAGATATAGTGATGCCTATTTCCAGTTAATTGCAAAAAAATTTATTATTGGTTCTTATCTCTCTATTGGAGATAACATTGTATTAGTAATAGGAAAATACCAGATAGTAATTAGTGACAAAGGCAAGGAAAAGCTATCTGAGAAAGAATTGAAAAACATATTTGGATAAGCTAAATAGAGTCTGTTCGTAAACTCATTGTTTGTAGAACGACCTTCCAAGGTCGTTAAAGTAAATAGGCTTAAAATATGCTTTAAGAAAACGAGTTCACCCTTCGTAGTCCCGATTATATCGGGACGGAGAACGGGCTAAGAACCTCGTTCTACATTTACGGACATGTTCGTAAAGTGGACTCTTTAAATCTTCAGAATGGTTGCAAACATTCGGAATTGTTTTGCAAGCAAATCAACCATTGCGAAGGTTTATCTGCCTTTGGCAGGTCTTTAACCATTCGCAAGGTTTTGAGTTTACAGACAAACTCTAAATAATTTTTGAATGAAAACTTAAAAATGAATAAAACTTGAGTTAAGCCCCGATTTGTTGGGATAAGTCAAGTCTCCTTAAATCAAAATAAAACTACTTCTCGTTTAGACACAAAATAGTATTTCAGTAAGACTGGGGCTTAGAAATAGGAGATACAATGGGTAATAATTATAAAACCTTAGCTTGCCTATCTTGTTTAATTATTGGCATGATATTCACTTCCTTTACAATAAATGCACAAGATGTTTTTGAAGAGTGGCAGAAACAACAACAAAAGGAAATGCAAAAATTCAAAGATGAACAGGATAGAGAATTTATGGATTTCCTTGAAAAAGAGTGGAAAGAATTTCAGGTATTTCACGGACTTATAGCCGACGAAACACCAAAGCCTATTAAAGTACCTGTGGCTGATTCTATTCCTCACAAACAGTTTCCTGATACCACCATAATTAAAGACATAAAAATACCAATACCCCTTCCACAACGAGAAGTAGAACTAAAGGACACATTGATTTCTCCTGATGCTATGAGAGGCAAACTCTTACATTTTACATTTTATGATGTCCCACTCTTGATAAGTTATGATGAAGGCTTTGAGGAAATTGTTAGTACTGACATTTCCGAGAAAGCTATAGCTTCATTCTGGGAAACTATAAGCAACTCAGAATACGAATCCTGCTTTAAACAAGCCCGGAATTATAAAGAGCAAATGAGACTCAATGATTGGGGCTATTGCCAACTTTTATATGAAATAGGGAAAGTTATCTTTCAAGATTCAAAAAACTATGCAAACCTGTTCATCTGGTTTATGCTGACGAAATCAGGTTATGAAGCAAGGGTTGGCTATAATGAAAAGGAAGTATATCTTCTCTTACCTTCAGAACAGATTTTTTATAATCTTCCATATTTTACATCTGAAAATAAAAACATTTATGTGATATCTTTCGATATTAAAATAACAAGTATAGGCTCATTATTTACCTATGATGGGAATTATCCAGGTGCTGATAAACTTATTACTTTAATGATATATAAATCCCCAAACATTAAGGATAATATTATCAAAAAAGAGTTCAAATTTATCTATAGAGAAACGGAATTTACAATCAATGCAAAATATAATAAATACACAGTTGACTTTTTTAAGAAATATCCACATACAAATTATGAAGTCTATTTTAATGCACCTTTATCACCTGTAGCTTATTCCTCTCTAATAACTGAGCTAAAGCCTATTTTACAGGGAAAATCTGAAGCTGAAGCAGTCAATATTTTACTTCGTTTTATACAGACCGCTTTTGACTACAAAACTGATGATGAACAATTTGGTGAGGAAAAATGCCTTTTCGCCGATGAAACGATTTTCTATCCATATTCAGATTGTGAAGATCGTTCAGTACTCTTTGCATATTTAGTAAAGAAAATTTTAGGACTTGAAGTTATAGGACTGGATTATCCGGGACATGTTGCTACTGCAATTAAGTTTCATACTGATATAGATGGTGATTATATAGTATTCCAAGATAATAAATATATTGTTTGTGACCCAACATATATCAATGCTGATGTAGGAATGTGTATGCCTGAATTTAAAAATGTAATACCTGAAATAATACAACTGCAATAAAAATATTTATAGCCACAAAGACACTAAGGCACAAAGAAGAAAATTAGTTTCTATATATTCCTTTGGGCTAAAGGATGAAAAGGCACAAAGGATTAAGGGAGAGTAGCATTAAGAACAATAGTTCTACATTTTATTTGACAATAATTTGCTCAATATCTAAAAAATAATACTTGATTGTAAAATCCCGAGTTGAGTTCTTTGAACCTGACTCGAGATATAAAACATTATGGAGGACAAAAAAGTGAAAACAACTCATTTATTAATCCTGCTAACACTTTTTCCAATAATACTATTCGCTAAATCAGCAACTATTACCTTAGAGTGGGACACATTTAGCGAAGCAGATTATGAAGGTGCATTGGTTTTACCTCAAAAAGCAGGAAAGGTGGTTGAGGTAATTAGTGGAAAATATCCTAAAACATCAAATGATGGAAAAGTCTCTTCTATTTTATCGGGTGCTGAATTTGATACAAATAAACAGGTCTGGGAAATTAAAGAATTGGAAAGCGGTATTTACCAATTTTATGTAACCAGCACTTTTTCCGCAGATGAATTTGCTGAGGAAACTTCTCAAGTATGGAGTGAAGATACGAAAGTAACAATTAATTTAAAAGGAAAGTTACCTGTTATCATAATCCCGCCTGCTGAAGAAGGGCTTGTCTGGCATGCTTTTAACATTATTGGCGATACAAAAGAGATTGTAAAAGTAAACGAAATTTTACCTCGCAGAAAAACAGTATATGGCAATATTATGGATGCAGTAACCGGTAAAAGCATAAAAGATGTTACAATCATTATGAAGGAAAAAATAACTGATGAAATAGTTGCACAAGGAGAATCTGACAGTCTTGGTAATTATTGCTTTTCCATACCAATAGGTTATTTTGAACTAAAATTTATCAAAAAAGGTTATATAAGCTATACGATGCCTTTAGAAATGTGGGAAGCAGAATTTCCAGTTCGGATAGATGGGCATCTTTCATCTATTTTAACTAAATTGCAGCATAGAATTGTACTTTCATGGGGAGCAGAACCTCAAGACCTTGATGCACATTTAATAGGTCCAAATCCTAATTCAAAAGAACCATTTCATATCAGTTACAGAAATATGAGAGTATTTGAAAAACAACATTTCCTGGATAGAGATGATACAAATAGTTATGGACCAGAGACTATAACTATGAATAGACTTGATCCTGGAATCTATACTTATTGTGTCCATGACTATTCAAATAGTTCCAGTTCCAGAAGCAAGAGATTAAGTTACAGCAATGCAGTCATTAGAGTTTATCGAGAAAACAATCTTATCAATGAGATACATATCCCTCAACGAGAATTTGGAACAATGTGGAGAGTATTGCAGATAGATGGGAATACTGGAGAGATTGAAATTTTAGATGAAATGAAATATGAAAGCAATCCTGATAAAATTCAATAATCAAGAAATAAATTAAAACTGTAACGCAAGTGTCTCCACTTGCGAAATGCATAAACTCCCGATTTCCCCGCGTATGCGGGGACGTGGGGACTCCGATTATCGGAGTGTTACAACAAATTTTATTTGACAGAGAAAATTACTATCCTAAGTATGTCAAAAATGTAAAATTCATAGCCCAGTAAACTACAATCAATTCGTCTGGGTACCAAGACCGATAAAATTTCATTTTATTTCAAAAAAAGAAGGATTAAATTTAAAATGGATATAATTTCAAAATTCAATTTCCAAAATACAAATAAATAACAATGACCAAAGAATCAAATTCAAAACATGTTTACGATTTAGAAGAACGTACTTTTCAATTTGCTAAAAGTGTTAGGTTCTTTGTAAAGAAATTACCCAGAACGATAGCGAACATTGAAGATGGGAAACAGTTAATTAAATCATCAGGTTCTGTTGGTGCTAACTATATAGAGGCTAATGAGTCATTAAGTAAAAAAGATTTTGTCTTTAGGATAAAAATTTGTAGAAAAGAAGCCAAAGAAAGTGCTTACTTTGTTAGGCTAATAAAAGAAACCAATCCAAAAGAACTTGAGAATGAAGCATTAGCTCTTTACAATGAATTGATAGAGTTGAAAGAAATATTTTCATCAATTATAGAAAAATCAAAATAATGCTCTTGATCATTGGAATTTTAGTAATTGATATTTATTTGTTATTTGGTTTTTGATTTTTGGTATTTTTTTTTATTTATAAGTAAATTTAAATGGTTTACAAAATATCTTGATCCAAAAACAAAGATTTTATTTATAATACTATTACAGATAAGGAAAAGATATGGCTTTAAGGGAACATTGGGATAGTCGTAGAGCTTTCATTCTTGCATCTATTGGCTCAGCCATTGGTCTTGGAAATCTTTGGAGATTTCCATTCAAATGTTATGAAAACGGCGGTGGTGCATTCCTGATTGCTTACTTTGTTGCTTTATTAACAGCTGGTATTCCTATTTTGCTTTTGGAACTTAGTCTTGGACATAAGTATAAATTGGCTGCTCCAGGTGCATTCCAAAAAGTAGGGAAAAAATTCGAATGGTTGGGCTGGTGGGCTGTTCTGGTAGGATTTACAATTGTAACTTATTATGTTATCGTTATGGCATGGAGTGTTATCTATGGATATTTCTCTCTTACTGAAAAATGGGGAACCAATCCTTCTGATTTTTTCTACAATAAATTCTTAGGCCTCACTGAAGGACCTTTTAGTCTTGGTTCAATTAACCCGATTCTTCTGATTGGTTTGGTTGTCAGTTGGATTATGATTGTATTATCTATCTGGAAAGGTGCTCGAACTGTAAGTAAAGTAGTATATGGTACGGTTGTTTTGCCATGGCTTTTACTCATAGTATTTGTAATTCGTGGTGTAACACTTCCCGGCGCAATGATAGGGATAACCTATTATCTTAAGCCAGTATTTTCAAAATTACTTGATCCATCAGTCTGGGTTTCTGCTTATGGGCAAATTTTTTACTCTGTCTCAATTGGGTTTGGCATCATGATTGCTTATTCCAGCTTTCTACATGAAAAGACTGACATTGCAAGTAGTGCAGTAATTATAGGTATATCAGATGCTATGACAGCATTTGTTGGGGGTTTTGCAGTTTTTGGAACTCTGGGATATTATGCAAAAATTCAGGGAGTTGCTGTAACTGAAGTGCTAAAAGGTGGTGTAGGTCTTGCATTTTGTACATATCCAGCAGTTATATCACATCTGCCCTTTGCTAAACTTTTTGGACTTCTCTTCTTTCTTATGCTACTTACATTAGCAGTTGACTCTGCTTTCTCACTTGTAGAGGCAATGGCTTCTGCAGTTAGCGACAAGTTCGGTATCAGTCATCGGGCTGCAACCATTACTGTAAGCAGTATTAGTCTTTTATTGGGCTTAATATTTGTGACTGGCGCAGGTCTATATTGGCTTGATATTGTTGACCACTTTATGGAGCATTTCGGATTGATAGCAGTTGTGCTTATTGAATGTATTGTATTGGGCTGGTTCTACAAAACAAAAAAATTGAAAGATCATCTAAACAGAGTTTCAAAAAACAAAATAGGTAATTGGTGGATCTGGCTTATTAAAATAGTATTACCTATCATATTACTATATCTCTTTGTTACAAAATTTGTTCAAGAGATAATGGTTCCTTATGAAAATTATCCCAATAAAGCACTTATTCTTGCAGGATGGGCTTTAGCTGCATTATTGCCAATTCTGGCTATTATAATATCCTTTATAAAAGGAAGAAGTAAAAAGAGTTGATACGCAAAAACGCTCATAACGCAAATATCCCTTCCCGCAGCATGCTCAATTGAGACCCCGAAACCATCAGGGTGTTACAAACTTGACTAAAATTTTCTCTTTTTCATATTGTAATATATTTAATCAAACAGAGGAAATATATGGATCAATTACAAATCATTAAAGACTTAAAGAATCTACTGGTAAACAAATTCCCAGATTGCATTGATAAAGTCATTTTATTTGGCTCTCAGGTTACGGGAAATGCCAGAGAGTATTCGGATTATGATATTTTAATTACGCTCAAGGCTGACTATGACTGGAAGTTAGAAAATAAAATCTTGAATGTATGTTATGATATAGACCTAAAATACGAAATTCTCACCGATGTGAAGTTTATATCTAACGAAGAATTAAAAACAATTAAAGGGAAGCAACCTTTTATACTAAATGCTTTTGAAAAAGGATTGGTTGTGTGACATTAGACAAAAAGTATGGAAGATTTATTCATGAAGCTTATGATAAACGTTCAAAGGGTGATTATGATGATTTTGTATCATTCCCAAAAGATGAAGTTAAAATGATGTATAGAAATATGAAAGATTTTATTTCTAGAATTGAAAAGTTAATTCTTTTTGATAAATAAATTGGAATTTGTAACGCAAGTGTCCCCCATGTCCCGACGAAATTGAAAACGAAGTGGGAACTTGCGTGCTCAATTGAGGACTCCAATTTCATCGGAGAGTTATAATTCTACAAGAGTAAGGTAACATAAATGCTAAACAAAGAACTAACCTTAAAATGGTATAAAGGGCTCAATGAGTATGGTAAATTTACAGAAAATGAACGGAAAAAAACATTGCCTAAATTAACTGTTGAAGAATCCTACAAGCAGTATTTATCACTTTTTTCTATATGGGAGCAGATGAGAAAACAACAAAAAAATATAAATTTGTTAAATAAGTTAAAAATTGACTTTCTTGTTCATCGGCGTCGGATTTTTGATAAATTAGCAGGTAAGATAAAATGAACACTCAAGTTGAAGCTGCAATTGAGGTTCACACATTTTTATCAAAACATAATATCTCTTATGCAATTATTGGTGGATTTGCTGTTCAACATTGGGGTGAACCAAGATTTACTCGTGATATTGATATTACGGTTTCTGTTCCAATAGAAAAAACTGAAATCTTTGTTCAAAACATTTTGAAACATTTTGATGCCAGAGTTCAAGATACAATTCATTTTGTTCAGCAAACTCGTGTTCTGCCAATTCGTGCGAAAAATGAATGTGAAATTGATATATCATTGGCTCTACCGGGTTATGAAGATGAAGTAATGAAAAGAGCTGTAAAAATTAAAGTTGCGCCTAACCAATTTGTGAAAATTTGTTCAGCTGAAGATTTAATCATCCACAAAGCAGTTGCTGGACGTCCTCGAGATATTGATGATATTGTAGGGATTATCTATCGTCAGGGGAAATCCATTGATATTGATTACATTCGTCGTTGGTTGAAAGAATTTTCCTTAATACTTGAAACAGATAGAGTTTTAGAGCGATTTGAAAAATTATTGAAGCAATATCATTTATGAATTGTGTAACGCTCTGACAGGTTGGAGTCCTTACTTGCGACTCAATTGAGGACTCCGATTCCATCGGAGTGTTACAATATCACACAAAGTTTGACAATTATTAACCAAAATTTTGTAAACAATCAAAGTATGAAAATCCTGATTATCCGTTTCAGTTCTCTTGGAGATGTACTAATTACAACTCCTATTGTAAGGTCAATACGCAAAAAGTATCCTTTTGCTGAAATCCATTTTCTTACAAAAAAACAATTTACTCCAATCCTTGAAAATAATCCTAATATCAACAAAATAATAGAATACGATAGTCAAACTGAAAGATTCAAAAACATAATTAAAAAAATTTCAAAAAATAGATATGATTTAATCATTGATCTACATTCAAAGCTAAACTCTTTTTGGATTAAATTATTCTCTGGAAGTTGTAAGAAGATAACATATAACAAAAGGCATCTCTATCGATGGCGATTAACTCATAAATCTTTGTCTAAAAATTTAGCCCCAATTAAATCCACAGTTTCTTTATATTCCACAGCATTAGATAAATTGGGAATTAAATTAGATGAAGACAAATTGGATATCTTTTTGCCAAAAAATCAAAACGAGATTTATTCTGCATTTAACATTCCGCATTCCGAATTCCGCATTTCTATCTCTCCTGGTGCAATGCATTTTACAAAACAATATCCAGTAAAATATTATTCTCAACTCATTGATATGCTGATAGACAAATTAGATGCTCAGGTCACTTTATTAGGGAATAAAGCAGAGAAAAATTTGACAACACAAATCTCAGAAGGTTGTAAGAATACAATTTTAGATCTGGCTGGCAAGACTGATATTATGAGTCTGGCAGTGATTATCATGAATTCAGACCTGTTCATAAGTGGAGATTGTGGACCTATGCATATTGCTGGTGCTCTTAACAAGTCTCAAATTGCAATATTCGGCTCTACACATCCAAAACTTGGTTTTGCCCCAATAAATCCAAATGCTGTTATAATTCAAAAGGAATTAAATTGCCGTCCTTGTAGTTTACATGGAAGAGAAAAATGTCCAGAAGGACACTTCAAATGTATGATGGATATAAAACCTGAAGAGATTTTTGGAAAGATAGAAAGCATTATGAGATCTACAAAATGAGTAATTTCACTTCATTTCTGGATACGGCTTGCTTCGCAAAGACAAGTGTCATTCCCGTGAAAACGGGAATCCATTCCTTACAACCTGTCTTTTACTGCGTCTTCCCTCTATATGGATTCCCGATCGGGGTCGGGAATGACATCTGTTAGCGTTTGGAACGACATGAGAATGCAATTTTGCAGAACCCATATAGAAAGCATTGTTAAGGGAGATAATATAAAATGAGCCACAAAACCATATATCATGCAAGAGGTATATTCACTACTGGTAGACAACCCCGCCTTTGGTGGGAAGGCGCAAAAAAGGGGTCATTAATTTCCTTATACATAATATAAAAAGATTTTTGTGCTTTTTCGTGTGATTTTGTGGCTAAATATTCCCAAGGAGTAAAATGAAGAATAACAGACCATTATGGAATGAATACTTTATGAAAATTGCATTTTTAGTTTCCTCACGCTCAACCTGTTTGCGTCGGAGGGTAGGAGCAATAATTGTAAAGAATAATCAGATAATTGCTACTGGATATAACGGTGCACCAAAAGGTGTTCCGCACTGTGAAGAAGTCGGCTGTCTGAGAGAAAAATTAGATGTTCCTGCTGGAGAAAAACATGAATTATGCCGTGGTGTTCATGCAGAACAGAATGCAATAATCCAGGCTGCAGTTAATGGTGCTTCAGTAAAAAATTCTATGATGTATTGCACTCATCAACCTTGCTCTATCTGTGCAAAAATGATTATTAATGCTGAAATAAAAACAGTTTATATTGGTGAATCATACCCGGATAAACTTGCAGAAGATATGTTTATTGATGCTGGCGTACAAATGATTTTGTATGATATTAAAACAAAAGAACTAAAAAGAATAATTTAATGATCAGAGAATTATTAGAAATATTTCTATTCAGACTCTTTTATCATATTTTTGAAATTATTCCACTTTCAATTGGTTTGACCTTTGCCAGAATTATCGGTTCACTCAATCTTTGGATTCAGAAAATCCGTGTAAAAGTTGTCATTAAACAGCTCCACGAGGCATTCCCGGAAAAATCTGATAAAGATATAAAAAGAATCGCAAAAGAAACTTTCATTAATTTCAGCAAATATGCTGTCGAATTTTGCTGGTTTTCCAAAAAATCTATTGAAGAAAAAAATAAATATGTTTCTATTTGTGGATTTGAAAATATTAACATAGCTTTATCTTATGGCAAGGGACTTATTTTGCTAACGGGACATTTCGGTAACTGGGAGCTTGGCGGGCAAATAATTGCACAATATACAAATAAATTATATGCAGTTGCCAGAAAACAACGAAATCCATATTTTAATAAATTTATTAATAATATACGAACAAGCAATAAAGCTCATATTATTCCTCAAAAATATGCTTTTCGTGGAATTGTCAAAGCAGTAAAAACGAATAATATCATTCTAATCCTTGGGGACCAGAATGCAGGCAAACAGGGCATCTTTGTTGACTTTTTTGGCAAGCCTGCTTCAACATATCCCGGAACTGCAAAGATAGCCTTGAAATTTGGTTGCCCAATAATTTTTTCTGCCTGTCTCCGTCAACCAAATGGTAAGAATAGACTATTTATTGAAAAACCAATTTTCCTAAAACAGAAAGAAACTCTTGACATAGATGTAGAAAATTATACTCAAGAATTAACATCTTTACTCGAAAAATGGATTAGACAATATCCTTCACAATGGTTCTGGCTTCATAGGAGATGGAAAACAAAGAAAGGCAATAAGTGAAATGTAAAAAAAAATTATGAAAGGAGCTTAAGACGAAAACTAAAAGAAGTTTAATTGTAGGGTTCATCTTCATAGTATTAACATCCGTAATATTTTCCTTAAGTGTTTGGGCTGAAGAACAATTCGATATCTCAGGTCAATGGGAAGGAATTATAAACATTCCGGGAATGGAATTAGAGATTATTATTGATTTTAATGAAACTGAGAATGGCTCATTGACAGGGTTGATCGATATTCCTTTGCAACAAGCAATTGACTTACCTCTTATAAATATACAACTGAAAGCAAATTCAATATCATTTGAAATACAAGATGTTCCAGGTAGTCCAAAATTTGATGGAAATATTTCTGAAGATGGAAATACAATCTCAGGAGATTTTACTCAAAGTGGTCAGAATTTCACATTTAATATGACAAAAAAGAGCTTAGAAAAGGTATTATTAGAAGAACAAGCTCAAGAAGGATGTTTAAATAAAATACGCACTTTTATAGATTCTACAATGAAAATCTGGAAAGTTCCAGGAGTTGCAATTGCTGTCGTGAAAGGTGGAGAGGTTATTTTATCAGAAGGATTTGGTTTACGAAATGTTCAAGATAGTTTGCCAGTAACTTCTAAAACAATATTTGCAATTGGCTCTTCAACAAAAGCTTTTACTGCTTTGAGTGTTGGCTTGCTCGTTGATGAAGGAATTGTTGACTGGAATGAACCGGTTAAAACTTATCTCCCTACTTTCAAATTATACGATGAATATGCAACTACCCATATGACACCGAAGGACCTCCTTACTCATCGTTCCGGTCTTCCAAGGCATGATCTTATGTGGTATGGTTCACCTTTTACACGAGAAGAAATCTTCAATCGATTACAATATCTTGAACCAAATAAGGATTTCAGATATGCCTGGCAATACCAAAATTTGATGTTTATGACTGCTGGTTACATCGTAGGAAAGATGAAAGATTGCTCATGGGAAGAGTTTGTAAATGAAAGCATATTTACACCTTTGGGAATGACAAACAGCAATTTCTCAGTTTTAGAATCTCAAGAAACTGATGATCATGCATTACCATATAAGAAAAAAGATGAGGAAATAAAAGAAATGTCTTTCCGCGATATTAGTAATATTGGACCCGCAGGCTCTATAAATTCCAATGTTACTGATATGGCAAAATGGATACAACTTCATCTTAATGACGGAAAGGTTGGAGAGACCCAAATTATATCCGAATCTGCTTTACAAGAGATTCTATCACCACAGATTATTGTTACAAGAGCAAGTGAATATCCTGAATTATCCTACACAAGTTATTGTCTTGGCTGGATGATACAAATTTATCATGGTCATAAACTTATCCAACACGGTGGTAATATTGATGGATTTTCAGCATAGGTCTCGCTTCTCTTAGATGATAATTTTGGAATAGTTGTTTTAACTAATTTGAATGCTTCTGCATATCCAACAGTTCTTAATTTATATGCAACAGACTTACTTCTTGATTTAGACCCCGTTGATTGGCATAGCAGATACAGATTAAGAATTGAAATGGCTAAGGAAGCCAAAAAGGAAGATTCTGAAGATATAGATCGTAAGAAAAAAACTAAGCCCTCTCACAAGCTCGCTGAATATGTTGGTGAATATGAAAATCCCGGGTATGGTCTTATTTCAGTTGAACTTAATGGAAAAAAATTAAAATGCAAATATCACAGCTTATCTTCTGATTTAGAACACTGGCATTATAATGTATTCAAAACTACAGATGAATTTTTGGATGAAGCTGGAATAAAGATCCAATTCTTACCCAATTTAAAAGGAGATATAGACAAACTCACAGTACCATTTGAGCTATCCCTTGATCCAATCGTTTTCACAAAGAAACCTTCTTTGGATATGTATAATCCCGAATTCCTTTCGCAATTTATAGGAGAATATGAGCTTGCTGGACAAATAATCAAGATTGACCTTAAAGGAGAAGATACTCTTATATTAACTGTTCCCGGACAACCAGTATATGAATTAGTGCCCTACAAAGACACAGAATTTACTCTAAAGGACTATCAAGGATTTAGTGTAATATTTACAGTTGATAAGAAAAAAGGTGTTACCGAAGTTATATTCAGCCAACCAAATGGTGTGTTTACTGCAAAAAGGGTAAAATAATAATAGACAGAAAATAGCATTGATTATTTGCTAAAACTATCAATTTTTATATGGAGTGCTGAAATCCCGATATATTGGGAATATATCGGAAGGACGAACTTTCAGCCGGTCTCGGCCCGTCTTGGCTCCCGATGTATCTCGGGAGACAGGCGCCCAGACGGACAAGAATAGTTCAAATTAGAAATAATTTGATAAAAGCTTATAAAATTCTTCCCCAATTGTAAAGGGCAGAAAGATATGCCAATTGATTTTTACATGTAAGAGATTATCTTAAACAGGCATACCCCCAAAATTTTGAATAGATTTTATGTAACTGACTACTATTAAAGATAATACAAGCAAAGATAAGCGGAAATTTATAGTTTTGTGGATATTGAATATTCTACAAGGATTTTTAAAATAATAAAACAATTTGCGAGAGAATCAATTCTCTCGCTAATACAAAAAAAGAGTGCTAAAGCACTCTATTGGATGTATTTCAGCATCATTTATGATGCTTTCTTTGAATCAGCGAGATGATTTATCATCTCGCAATCGGTCTCGGCCAGTCTTGGCTAGGCCAAGCCTAGACAGGCGCCCAGACGGAAAGGGAAATAAAACAAGAATTTAAATATTTTTGGGGGTATACATGTAAGAGATTATCTTAAAGTATTGACAACATTTAATATTGGAAATATTTTGGAAAATATCCTTGCGAAGCCTTCGCAAGGATAAAATGGAGGTATAATGAAAAAATATCTTATTACTACTTTAGCTATTCTAATCTTCAGTGGTATATTAAATGCACAGGAATTAACTCAATTAACAGACATTCCCACAGCAGGAATTCTACAAAAAGGTGAGGTTAGTTTCCCAATCTCTATTATAAAGAATGGTGGAGTGTCTTTTGGTGCTGGTGTTGGAATTATTCCCAAATTGATGTTTGGCATAGAATATGGCGGAGAAAACATTTTAGGTATTCCCGAACCAAAAGGCAATCCCTCTCCCGGTGTGTTTGTTAAATATCGTATATTTGATGAATCTCCCCAAATGCCAGCTATAGCAATTGGTTTTGATTCTCGTGGATACGGCTCCTTTATAGATTCCACCAATATTGTTGACTCGCTTGGTAATATCGACTCCCTTAATTATAAAGAGGTCAATCGATATGAGATAAAATCAAAAGGGTTCTATGCTGTTGCAAGTAGAAATTTTAATTTCTTAGGCAATCTCGGAATACACTTTGGAGTAAATTATAGTACTGAAAGAGATGACAACGATGAAAATATAAACTTCTTTGTGGGAATCGATAAAAGTATAAATCCACAGATATCAATTCTTGCTGAATATGACTTTGCTTTTAATGACAATGGAAAAAGTGGTCATAATGACACCTATAGTTTTGGAGAAGGAAATGGATATCTTAATGCCGCCTTGCATCTAAAATGTGCAGAAAACCTTATCATCAAAATTCATTTTAGAGACTTATTGAATAATCAGTATGACTATCCTGACCGTTCAATAACCATACAATATTCTACAAACCTGTAATAATTTATGAAGAGCATAAAAAAAATTAAGCCGCTTTTACTCAGCGGCTTTTTGATACTCTTTTTCTTAAATTGCAATTTGTCTGCTTCTAATTCATACTACTATTTTACACTTGCAGAAATTGCGATGAATAATGGCAACTATGCTAAAGCAGATTCTCTATTGCAGCAAGCACAAAAATTAGATCCAAATTCAAAAGAAATTCTGAAAGAAAGATTAAACGCTCTTTACTATTTAGGGGAAAATAAGAAAATCATCAAATTATGTAAAAAGGCTATTAAAAAGAATCCAGACAATCCAGAACTTTATTTAATACTTGTAGATAGTTATCAAAAACTTGATAATATTAAAAAAGCAAAGAAATATCTTAATAAAGCAGAAAAATATGCTGGAGACGATGTTGATATTATGTACAGAATTGCTATTCAATCTGCAAAATTAAATGAAAAAGAAATTTTTTTTTCTCTTCTAAAAAAAATATTAGAAATCCAACCTGATTTTGTTAATGCTAATGCTTGGCTGGGTGACTATTATTTCCAGCAAAATGATTACAAAAAGGCTATAGAATATTTACAACATTTACTAAATTATAAAGAATCAATTCTTACTACTCATTCAACTTTTTTTAGAGAACTAATTCTATCATATTACTATACTCAGAATTATAAAAAAATCATTGAATTATCTAAATCTTTACCATTAGAAAATCTGGGACCAACAGTAATGAGAATTCTTTTCGTTTCATCCTTTAAAACACAAAATTATAATGCAACTGTTTATTATGGAAATATAATACTTCAAAAAAGTGAAAAATTAGACCAGGAATTTAAGGATGAAACCAACGAGATACTCGCAATAGCTGAATATAAACTACAAAACTATGATAAAGCTTTTGACTGCTTCTCAAAAATTAAAAACGAAAAAATTCTTCTTGGTAATCTCAAAATTATTTCAACAATATCACATCTAATTAATAATGGTGACTTATTGAATCATTTGATGGTTTCATATTCAAAAGGAGATAATGACACACTTTTCTTCATTTTACAAACTATGACAGCCCAATTTTATGCAGAAAAAGATTCCTTACAATATGCAAGTAATATATTAGAAAAAATCGATACAACAAAATTACCAATAAAATATGGAGATGATTATATCCTAACTCTATTATCATATACTTATCTGAAAACAAAAGATGATGTAAGCACTGCAACTGAACTTTTGAATAAAAGGAAAGACAAAACACCCCACACGCATCTTTGGATAGGGAATTTCTATAAGAATGAGAAGCAATATGAAAAGGCAATTTATTATCACAAGGAAGCTATAAAAGAAGATAGTACAAACATCGCTACATATTTCTCTTTGGCTACAATATATAATACTCAAAAAGAATTAGAAAATGAGATAATTGTGCTTGAAAATGCTATACAATTATTCCCAGACAATGCGGAATTACTCAACTGGTTGGGGTATACACTTGTGGATAATGATACCCGTTTGGATTATTCTTTAATACTTTTGCAAAAAGCCATTTCACTTGACCCGGATAATGTGTATATCTGGGATAGTCTTGCATGGGCATATTATAAATTTGGCAACTATGCAGAAGCCCTAAAATCTATGAAATTAGTTTTGGAAAAGGATGTTCAAGATACAGTTATCAGATATCATATTGGTAATATTTATTGGAAACTTGGACAAATTGAATCAGCAAAAGAAAATTGGAATTTAGCTATTGAAATAGATAATAATGAAGAAGCAAAATTACAATCTGAGGAGATGCTTAAAAAATTTGCAGGAGAAAACAATGAAGGGAAAAAAGAAGATTGAAAAGAAAGAACGCTTTGTTTTTGGAAAAATTAATATAATACTTTTTATTTCTGCTTTAGTATTAATAATTATTGGATTTATAATTTTAAATTCTGCAACAAATTTTGGAGTAATTCTTTTAATTCTTGGATATGCTGTGCTTATTCCTATTTCACTTTTGATTAAAGAAAAAAAAGCAAAAAGTGAATCTGTATCTCAGAAATCCCAGAGATGAGACGAAACACTGTTTTCATCCTTTTCTTAATTTTTACAATAGTTCCTTTAATAGAGTTAGCAATTCTAATCCGAATAGGAAGCTATATAGGTTTTTGGAATACAATTGGAATAATCCTTTTAACTGGAATTTGTGGTGCGTTCCTTGCAAAGCAACAAGGTTTCTGGGTTATAAACTCTATCAAAAGAGATATTTCTAATGCTGTTTTTCCTGCAGATAAATTATTTGATGGTGCTCTTATTTTGGTAGGTGCAACTTTACTCATTACACCCGGATTGTTAACTGATGTTTTAGGGATATTGTGCTTGATACCCGGAAGCAGAGAGATTTTCAAGTCACGAATTGAAGAATTTGTTAAGAAAAGGATGATTTAAAAATAACTTAACACAAATCTATAATTATATAAAGTTAACAGATGAAGGAATCTATAGTCAAGACAACTTATAATGAACTGTTTTACAGGATTGCAGAAATTCTTGTGCAAGCAAGAAATAATGTAGTTAGACAAATAAATCGTACTCAAGTTTTAGCGTATTGGGAGATTGGTCGTGAGATTGTAGAGTTTGAGCAGAAAGGCAAAGCACGGGCAGAGTATGGAGAGAATTTACTCAAGAAACTTTCAGCAGATATGACAGCTAAATTTGGAAGGGGGTTCTCAGCAGAGAATCTAAGACTAATGAGAAAATTCTACATTACATTCGGAAAATCCAAGACTCTGTCTTGGAAATCTGATAAGGAGAAATCCCAGACACTGTCTGCCAAATTTGAACCAATGCTTTCCTGGTCTCATTATTGTGAACTTCTAAAAGTTGAAGAGACGCTTGCTCGTTCTTTCTATGAACAAGAATCAGTCCAGAACAACTGGTCAGTTCGTGAATTAAAGAGACAGATTAATTCAATGTTATTTGAACGATTAGCTCTCAGCAAGGATACAAAAGCTGTAATGAAAATGGCAAAAAGGGGACAGATAATTGAAAAGCCAGAAGATGCAATAAAAGACCTTTATATCTTAGTATCTTATCAATAAAATTCGTGTAATTTTTGGTTCACCCTTCGTAGT
>JAGMCF010000066.1 GCA_023129415.1 Candidatus Cloacimonadota bacterium | reverse complement strand
TTATTGCTGGAGCAATGTCTAAAGAGGGCATTATTACCTTCTTTTCTGATTTTGGGGTTTTTGGAGTTGATGAGACTTATAACCAACAAAGATTAAACGATATTAATAATACAAATTTGAAGCTTGTAACAACTCATGTTGGTCTGGATGTTGGGGAGGATGGCAAAACTCATCAATGTATTGATTATATTGGATTAATGCAAAATCTCTTTAATTACAAAATAATAATTCCTGCGGATGCAAACCAAACAGATAAGATTATAAGATATATTGCTTCTGAAAATGGTAACTTTTTCATACCACTTGGACGTTCCAAAACTGAAATTATTTTAGATGAAAATAATGAAGTTTTTTATAATGAAAATTATTTATTTAAATATGGAAAAGCCTATAAACTACGGTCAGGAAATGATGCAACTATAATTGCTACTGGTATAATGGTTGAAAAAGCTTTAAAAGTCTATGATATTCTAAAGAGTGAAGGAATTATCATCTCAGTTTGGAATTTTTCATGTGTTTCAGAAATAAATGATAATGATTTAAAAGATGCTGCATCAACTGGTTATATCTTTACTTATGAAGACCATAATGTAAATACTGGTGTAGGTTGTATCATAACATCAAAATTGATGGAGTATGGAATTAATTGTAAATTGATAAAATTTGGTGTTACTCAATATGGTGTTTCTGGAAAAAGTGAAGAGGTATATAAAGTGCAGGGATTAGATCACGAATCTGTTGCTAATAAGATAATAAACATATTATTAAATAAATGAATTCATTTATTTAATTTTTTATTATTAACAATAATTGTTTTATTCATTATAATGTCCTAATAAGATGCCTGGATTAAGTTTTATTTGTGATTTTAAAGAAGATATTTCAAAGAAAGAATCTATAATTTTACAATCGTTAGATTCACTGATTCATTTTGAGGAATATAAACAAAAAATTCTTTTAAAAAAAAAGTTCTATTTCTTAGGATATACAAAATATAAAGAATATCCGATTACTTTTTTTAATAATAAAAAATATTGTATTTATCTTGAAGGAAAAATATATGGAAAAGATTATCTAACAATAAATTCAGAATTAAATGAATTAGCAGAATTAATTTTTCAAAATCAGACTAATAAAAATAAACAAATTTCAGATTGGTTGTTAAATACAGATGGTGAATTTATTATATTTATTTTAGATAAGAAATCATATGAAGTTGCATTTTTAAATGATGCCTTAGGTCATTTGCCTTTATATTATTATAAAAACAAATCAGAAATATATGTCTCAAGAGAAATAAAATTTATTGCAAATTTTATCAAAAAGGAAAATTTTAATAAAATATCATTAGCGAATTATTTGTTATTTAGTTATACATTAGGAAAAGAAACATTATTCAACAACATTTTTCGTTTAGAACCTTCTTCTTTAATAAAGATTAACTCTTTAGAATCACATTTTGAAATTATGAATGTTTATCAATTAAATTTTGATTGCAAAACACATTGTAGAAATAGAATTAATAAAAATGTTAAAAAGTTAATATCTTTACTCAATGCAACTTGCGGCAATAAAAGTAATACTGAAGATAATTTTGTTAATGTATTATCTTTAAGTGGAGGATTAGATTCAAGAATTGTTGCTGCAGCATTAATAAAATGCTCAATTCCATTTTCAGGAGTTACATACCTTGATTTCGATAAATTTTTTAAACTTGATACAGAAATTGCAGAGAAAGTAGCAAGTTCATTGAATATTGATTGGCATTTATTTCCCCTTAGTTCACCCAAAGGTAAGGATTTAATAAAATTACTTGATATTAAAAGGGGTATGAACTATTTATCTATGAGTTTTATTCTACCTTTTTTCAGACAAATACAAAAAGACTTTGGAAATAAAGTCACGTACTTTACTGGTGATACAGGTCTTTGTCTAAGATCTCATAATTTGCCGAAAAGAATTAAAGACATAAATCATCTTATTGAGTTTATTATATCTAAACATTCGATGATTAGCATAAATGAAGTTGAAAATTTAACTCAGATTACTAAAGAAGAAATTGAAGGTGAGATAAAAAGAAATCTCTTATCATATCCTGAAAAAAGTCTACAAGGGAAATATGAGCACTTTGTTATTTATAGTAGATGTTTTAATTGGCATTATGAAGGAATAGACCGCAATAGGTTTTTTTTCTGGGTTAGAACACCTCTTGAGTCAACACCCTTTTTTATTTATGCTATAAATTGCCCGGAAAAGCAAAAAATTAATAATCGTTTATACCGTGAAATTTTAATTAAGTTATCTCCTCCAATGTCTAGGATTATAGAGGCAAATTTAGCTTTACCAATATCATCCATTAGATATAGGATTAAACGATATTTAATAAGCTGCTTATCCAAGATTATTTCTAATTATCCGAAAATTATGTTGAAAATTAGAAAGAAAGTCGAATATAAAAGTGCATATAAACGTAACTCAAATTTAATTAGGTGCATCCAAAAGCAGACAATTGATTGTAAATCGATCTTTGAGTATTTATCATACTCAGAGTTGAAAAATATAACTGATAATTGTAGTAAGCATGGTAAACAAGAACTTGATGTATTATTTACTATTACTTCAATTATTGAAGAATTTGAATGTGGTAAAAGTACCCTTGAAGAATATTATAATTCTGATTTCATATAACATTTTTAAAAATGATATTTACTTGCAAATTCATAAAGAAATTAATAAAGCGGTTTACAATTTATTATTTCTAAAATTATGAAACCAATCCTATTTGCTTCTGCTCTTAATACAACTTTTGGACAACGAGATTATGAGATTTTGAGCAAACATTTTCATGTATATAGAGTAATTTCTCCAGGTTTTAAAGGATTGATAAAGATGTTGAGATGTTTACCTAAGGTAAGAGTTTCATTTATTTGGTTTGCATCTATTCATGCGGGTGTAATTGTTTTTCTTTCAAAACTTATTGGGAAAAAGATAATTATAGCACTTGGTGGATTTGATGCTTCAAAGAATAAAAAGATTGGTTATGGAATCTGGAATAGCTGGTGGAGAGCATTATTTGTTGGGTATGCAATCAGAAATGCTGATTATGTACTTGCCCTTTCAAATGGATTGAAAGAATCTGCAATACAATTATCAAAGTGTAATTCAAATAAGATAGAAGTTATGGAATTTAATTATGATGTTAATTTTTGGAAACCAGGAAGTAATAAAAAGGAAAAATCTGTGATAACTGTTGCATTGCTTGATAGTGAATTAAGAATAAAGGTGAAAGGTATTGATCTTTTTATTGAAGCTGCAAAGTTGCTACCAGATATAAAATTTAAAATAGTTGGAGTTTCAAGCAATTTTATAAATATTTTAAAGGAAAGAATTCCATCAAATATTGAATTAATTTTAGCAGTTCCGCATAAAGATTTACTTAGATTTTATCAGAGAGCAAAGGTTTATTGTCAGCCAAGCAGAATAGATTCTTTACCTATTACATTACGAGAAGCAATGTTATGTGGGTGTGTACCTGTAGGTACTAAAGTGGGAGGAATTCCAGCAGCTATTGGAAATACAGGTTGGCTGCTTGATGTCGGTGATGTTGATGGTTTAACAAGAGCCATTAATAGGGCTTTGAATTCGGATGAGAAAGCTGGAATTACATGTAGGAATCAAATAATAAAAATTACTTCATCAATCAATCGAGAAAAAAGACTTATTGAAATTATAAAAAAATGCCAAAGATAAAAAAAACCGCAAAAAATATTGGTGTACTATTTGCAGGTGATATATTTAACCGACTAATTGGCTTTTTAGCCGTTGCATATTTAGCCAGGATTTTGGGCGCTTCAGATTTTGGTTTAATAAGCATAGGTTTGGCTTTTTTAAGTTATTCTGTAACTATCAGTAGCAATGGACTTCCAATGTTAGGTGTAAGAGAGGTTGTCAAATCTGAAAATGATAATGAACTTGTTGGTGATTTTATTACTGCAAGATTTGTTTTTTCTCTTATAGTAATTTTCTTAATAATAATTATCAGCTGTTTTATAAAATCTTCTGTTCTCCGAAGTATAATTTTGGCTTATTCCCTTTATTTATTTCCAGCTGTATTATTACTGGATTGGTATTTTCAAGCTAAAGAGAGAATGGGTTTAATTGTTTCTGTAAGAGCTATTGGTATGATATTTTATCTTTTTTTTATTTTAATTTTCATTAAGACCAATAAAGATATTATCTATGTTCCATATTGCTGGTTTATTCGTGGCTTGGTAACATCATTATGTTTTATTC
>JAGMCF010000065.1 GCA_023129415.1 Candidatus Cloacimonadota bacterium | reverse complement strand
GGGATAGTCTTTCCATAAATGATTTTTTTGCCAAAATCAATGTACTTCTCCAAATTTGTGTTAGTTACCAAATCTCCAAAACCGTGTTTAACCAATACAGTAATTATTTCTCGGTAACGATTAATGTGGCGATAGGTGCGACTTATCAGTCCAATTTTAGGAATCATTATCTTGACCGTTCAATTTTTTTTACCAAGTTTTCCAGCTTTTTTATTCGTTTCTCAAGTTTTTGTAAGTCTTCACGCGTTGTGATACTCAATTTTTTCATAGCATTCTTAACTAATTTCTCAACTTGACCTTGAAGATTTTTCCTTGCTTCGTCTGACTTTTCTAATAGATCTTTAACTAATTTTTTGCCTTCTTCAGCGCTAAGTTTACTTTCTTCCGAGATTTTCTTTCCTAATTCCTCAATTTTGTCTTTGGTCATCGAAGCGATGCCAATTCCTGTTAACATTGTTTTTTTCAATAAATCAAAAATAATCATTCCTCCTTTTTAGTTTGATATTTTTTACTTCTTATACTACTCGGGATTTTATGTAAAGTTTTTTTTGTTGTCGCAACTGCTTTATGACCTGTTCCTTTGATCCCTTTAATCACACTTCCGGAAGTAGATCCGATAAAATCAACAGATTCATCTTTTAGTTTATTAATACTTTTCCAGGCAAGATCGATCTGATTTATAAGTTTCTCGGTCACACTGGTCGGGTCATAAACTTTCAAAAGTGCATACAAAATAACAGGATTGAATCGTGCTGATGAATAAGCTAAATAACGACCTTCCCAGGAAGTTGGACCGAATTGTCTTTTAAAATTATAAAGTGGTTTGAATCTATGAAAATATCCCAGACGATTGAATGCTAATTTTAATGCTGTTTGGATGATGCGACTTTTACCCGAATCAGTTGTATGTTCGTATGATAAAGGAGCTGTGCCGAGAGTTGCCATCGCGTATCCTTGTTCCTTTAAGATGCGAAAAGATTCTGTAAACAACAATTGACTCGTGCCGCTTATCGTTTTTTCTTTGCGACGCATCACATCGAAATAAATACCGTTTCTTGCATAAACAGGAGTGCAAACTACAAATGCTTCAACTTTGTTGTCCAAAAGCGCCAGGAAATATTTCCGTTCTTTCGGATTATTAAGAGCAGGTTCTCCTATCAGAAAAGAGAACTCTCCCGAACCTTTGAATTTTCGCCAGATGGCGGAAAGTTCAATCATATTCTTTTCCCATTCTGCTTGTCGTTCTGTTAACGGACAATATTCTACAACTGTCAAACCTCGTTTCTTCGCTTGATTTATGTTTTTCCGCAAACCTCTGAACTTGCTTCCTTCCCACGAAAGTTTGTTCAAATCAAAAATCGGTTCCTCTCCTAACTTGATCATCCCGAAACCCATATCTTCGAGAATATCTTTACAACGCTCTGTTACAGATTGGAAACAGCAACGCCATTTTTGATCTTTACAGAATTGTTTAAATTCAGTTACAAATTCTCGAATATCGGAAAGATCACAGACAGGATCACCGGCTACCATCGCAACATTTGCTTTGACAACATAAGCGATCACACCATTGATACCGGAAGACGAATAAAAGTATGATTTGTCGCTGCGTAGGATATTGTATGATTGGGAATGATAACCGTATTTTTTTAACAATTCCTGCACACGAACAGCTTCATTTTCTTTGCTCATTTTTATGATTCTCCTTTTGTTTTCAGCAAATTTGAATTGGTTGAAAGGTAGTTTTTCGACTCGTAAGAGGAGCGACGAGTCGAGAAAGATCGCTGATTTAAGTTGTCTCGAGTCGTCGTCGCTTTACTTCTTACGACTCGAAACTAAAAACTCACCTTTGCTTTGAAATAGACTTCATCGTTATCTTTCAAACTACTGAACATATTTCTTCCTTTCCCATTGAGGATGTAAGCACCAGTTATTATTTCTACATTATCATATGGATAATAAGTTATTTCCGGATTGGCAACTAAACCATAGTTATTTTCGTAATCATCCCAATCGGTTACGGAAACTGCTCCGCCAATCGGAACAACTTTCAACTCATCATTGAAGAATTTCTTTTCAAAGCGGAAAGTAAGGTAATCATTCAAATCATCTTTGCCTCTTTCGTGAACAAAGCCGTGCAAATATTGAGCATTCAAGTATATTCCATTTTTGAATGTATAGTCTCCACCAATTACGAATTTGTAGTATGGCTCATCATCTAAGGCAATAGAAGTTTGTGTTCCCACACCTACTGTGAAAGTTTTCATCACCACTTTTTCAGGTATAAAACATGCTCCTTCAGCCCAGATTCCAATATTGCTAACTGCTCCTACAAGATCAGCCCCTTTACTTGCAACAATCTCAGGGTCGTTTCCTGAGTTTAATACAGCTTCTATGTTAGAGA
>JAGMCF010000064.1 GCA_023129415.1 Candidatus Cloacimonadota bacterium | reverse complement strand
AGAACTGGGGATTTGTCCCAATGACAGATAAAGAAATGGATTTATCTGCAAAAAAGTTTAAACAATTTGCTGCACCAGAACTGGTTTTATTCGCTGAAATTGATAATCAACCGATAGGAGTTTCTGTTACAATACCTGATATAAATCAAGTATTGAAAAAATTAAATGGTAGATTAGGACCAATTGAAATTTTGAAGTTCCTTCATTATAAGAAGAAAATTGATGGAACTCGTTCACTTATCGGTGGAGTTAAAAAAGAATATCGTAAAAAAGGCATCTTTGCTGTTTTATATTATGAAACAGAAAAGAATGCTGTACGATTAGGTTATAAATGGGGTGAACTTGGCTGGAATTTAGAAGATAATGATTTAATAAACCGGTTTGATATGGCGATTGGCGGAAGGATATATAAGAAATATAGAATTTATGAGATGGAGATATGAAAACACATTTTAAAAATAAGGATTTATTATGAAAAAAGTAGTTAAAAAAACAAAAAACCACTTGATGGAATTGATGGAGAATCAGGCAATTAAAATTGTTGTAAATTCCTCAGATAAGAATTTGATTAGGGAAATAGGAATTATGCAAAAACTGACATCGATTCTTGGAGGAACGAAGAAAGGCAAAGAAGAATTTGACTATTTTAAAAAATTGGTTGAAGCAAAACATCCTGTAAAAAGGTGGATAAAAAGAATAAATGACGAATTAAATCCACATTGCAGGAATCTGCTTTTTAATAATATATTTTTAAAAACATTATACTGGAAGAAAAAGAAGAACAAATTTGCCAAAAGAGAAGGTTTTGAAGGTCCTACAAACATAGTGGTTAGTCCAACAATGAAGTGTAATCTCCGGTGTGAAGGATGCTGGGCAGGAAAATTTCAAAAAGTTCCTGACCTTGAAATGAGCCTGTTAGAAAGAATCGTTGAAGAAGTAAGAGAGATGGGCGTCAATTTTGTTACAATTACCGGTGGGGAACCATTTATCAGAAAAGACCTTTTTAATCTTTATGAAAAATTTCCTGATGTATATTTCCAGATTTATACAAATGGGACATTGATTAGTGAAGAAGTAGCAAAAAAACTTGGTAAAATAGGTAATGCTGCTATGATGATAAGTGTAGAAGGCGGGGAGGAAAAAACTGATTCAAGAAGGGGAAAAGGTGTTTATAGAAAGGGAATAACGGCAATGAATAATCTGAAAAAGGAAGGAGTCCCTTTTGGTTTTTCAGTGGTTGCTACACGCTACAATGTAGAGGAAATAACTTCTGATGAATTTATTGATGATCTAATTGAAAAAGGGTGTTTGAATGGATGGTATTTTCAGTATATTCCTATTGGTAGAAATCCCGATACCTCTCTAATGCTTACACCCGAGCAGAGAGATTATATGAGGAAAAGAGTTTATAAAATAAGGAATACAAAACCAATATTTCTTGCTGATTTCTGGAATGATGGTCCTTTAATGAATGGTTGTATGGCTGGAGGGAAATCATATTTACATATAAACCCACTTGGTGATATTGAACCCTGTGCATTTGCCCAGTTTGCCATTGATAATATTAGAAATAAAACGATAACCGAGGCACTGAGATCTCCATTTTTTAAGGCAATAAGAGAAGGTATTCCATACGATGGAAATCTTCTTCGTCCTTGTATGGTAGTTGACCGTCCTGAAATTTTACGGGATCATGTAAAAAGATTTGGTGCACATCCAACATATCCAGGGGGAGATTGCCTTTTTTCATCACCAATAAAAGATGAATTGGATAAATATGCTAAAGGAGTAAAGAAAATATATGATAAAGCATGGCAAGAAGGCGATTGGATAACTCTTTTTACTACCGATTATTTAGAATGAAAAAAATATATCCCCTTACAATTTCCGGCATATCAATGAAATTCTTTGAGGAAACGGTTGTTGTTTATTTTAGAAAAATCATTGCATGAATTAGTGAATTAATATGCTGCGAAATTTCATAAAGTTTATAATAAGAGGAGTTGCCGGAGCAATTGTCTATACATCTGTGTTATGGACTTTATCAATTGACATAATGGATGGTAATGTAAATATAAGATGAATTCTATGACCGAAGTCTGCATAAAAGAAGAAGATGTTTTATTAAACATATATGATTTACAAAGTAAAAATAATAAAAATTCATGAAAGGAGTTAATCATGAAAACGAGTACAATGAAATTCAGCGAATTTATCGCAAAGCAAGTCGCAAATCTAAGTTCGATCACAAAAGCATGGAAGGTAGCTCTGCCACCGCTTGAAAAGGTTGCATTCAAATTGTGGATCGATAAAGGTGATCCTGTAAAAATTGGTCCGCGACGCCAACGTGAGGACAAGTTTTATATAGCATCAAATGTTGTACGGGCTGCATTTAAAGCGTATGATAATGGCTCCCCCGCTGTGCGGGATCGGATAATCAATTTATTTCTAAAAGAGTTTCTGACTAAGGTAAACAGAAAAGAAAAGATGAACAAATTTGAAGAGGAATACGGTGTAAAACCACCAGGTTTCCTGACGATCTCGCCTGGGGGAAACTGCAACCTGCGTTGTAAGGATTGCTACGCTGCAAGTGTCCCTAAAGGATTACCTTCTTTATCAGTGGAAAATGTTGAAAGAGTCCTACAAGAAAAACATGAAAAATGGGGAAGCTGGTTCACTGTTATTTCCGGCGGAGAACCATTTCTTTGGAGAGATGGAAATATAGATGTTATTGAGGTGGCAAGGCGTCATCCTGAACAATATTTTCTCGTTTATACAAATGGCACTCTCATCGATAAAGAAAAAGCAAAAAGACTTGCAGAAGTTGGTAATATAACACCGGCTATCTCTGTGGAAGGATTTGAAAAAGAGACAGACGAACGTCGTGGAAAGGGAACATACAAAAGAATTCTTTCTGCCTTTGAAAATCTGCGAAATGCAGGTGTTCCTTTTGGAATATCTGTTACTGCCACACCCGAGAATGCAGAACTTCTAATTTCTAAAGAAATGATAAAATTCTACTTTGATGAGCAGGGAGCTCTTTATGAATGGCTTTTCCAATACATGCCGATTGGAAGAGGTGTGGATGTTGAGCATCAGGTTTCTCCTGAAATACGTACAAGAATGTGGGCTCGGGAGCAAGAGATAGTCAGAAAAGAGCGTTTATTTTTTGCTGATTTCTGGAATGGCGGAACTTTTTCTTCTGGCTGTATAGCGGGTGCTCGTCCTGGTGGTTATCTCTATATCGACTGGAATGGTAATATCTATCCTTGCGTTTTCGTTCCCTTCTGGAAAGACAATATTCATGAGATCAATAAGCAAGGAAAGACATTAACAGATGCTTTATTTTCTGATTTATTCAAAGGAGTTCGGGACTGGCAATTATCATATAATTATATGTGCCCGCCCAATACTCGCGGTAATGAAATCAGACCCTGCTTTATTCGAGATCATCACAAAGAAGCGCATGATTTGTTCGTGAAGACTGAATCCAAACCGGGTTATCCTTCAGCGGCAATTTGTTTGCATGATCAAGATTATTACACTAAAATGATCCAATACGATGATGAACTTGCTGAACTCCTTGATCCAATATGGGAGAATAACTATTTGGAACAGGGTGATAAGGAAAGTAAAAAATGAATATCATAATGTTCAATAAAGAAAAACTAATGCCCGAATTAGTGAATTAATATGCTGCGAAATTTCATAAAGTTTGCAATAAGAGGAGTTGTCGGAGCAATTGTCGATACATCAGTGTTATGGATACTTACAACACTTTTTTTTCATTCCTATTTCACAAAATATGTATTATCTCCGGCAATCTCCTATGAATTAGGAATTGTTGTAACCTATATTATTTGCTATTTCTGGATATGGAATCATAGAGTTCACAATGATAAATCTAATTTTTTAAGACTTTTTTTAGTTTATAATTTTGCATTATTAATTTCGCTCGTTTTGAAAATTGGATTGCTATCTGTAATCAATGAACTTTTTCATTTTCATATCGTTATCTGTAATGTAATAGCATTATGTTTTTCCGGAATTTTTAGCTTTTTTGCAAATGAGAAGTACATATTTATTAAAAGAGGATAATAAATAATGATTAAAAAAACATCGGCAATTATACTAACCGTAAGTTTAT
>JAGMCF010000063.1 GCA_023129415.1 Candidatus Cloacimonadota bacterium | reverse complement strand
AAAAACTTTTATCACATCCTTAAATGCCTTAATATCCTTTCTATATTTCTCCCATTCCTCTTGTTTCACATAAACAGGATGGTAAACAAATTTATTTTGGTTGCTATTTACATCCACACACCAGACCTTCAATCTCTCAATCTTTCTTCTGTCGTCAAAATCCTCTCTACCTTTGGTTTCTACAATGTAAATATCTCTCTCATCCTGCTTCACAATGAAATCCGGATAATAATCGTGAATATTACCGTCCTCTCCCTGATACTCCATCTTAAACTTGATATTGTAGCCGTTTTTTGCAAAAGAAATAATATCAGGACAGTTATCTAAGAAGTTTGCAAATTCCAACTCAAAAGAATTTCCTATAATCCTATTAAAAATAGACTTCTTGGGAGTTATATATTCTTGATTATTGAATACCATAGGTTTGACTTCCCTTAATTTTATGTAATTTTTTATCTCAACACTACCTTTGTCTGTTATCGTAAGATTATCAATTGCTTTTTTAAAGATATTGAAGATAGTTTTTTTGGCTTCGAGCTCAGATAAGTTTCTTAAGACATTCAAACCTTCTACATTCACCTCCTTGCCAAATAGATGATACTTAATAAAATCTCTGACTTTTGGATATAAGACCTCAAAACCACTGACAAGTCTACTTTCTTTTAAGATTGAATTGGTAAAGAAAGCTATTACACTTCTATAATTCAAGTTAGTTCTATCAAAAATAATTTTATGAGAAAATATGCGGTCTAAATCTTCAAAAATAATCTCTTTTTTCTCTTCTTCTGAAAACTGCCTTATTGATATAGGTTTAAACTCAAGTCTTGAAATATCTATGTTTTCTAACTTTTTGTATTCTCTATAAATTCTTGGAGTCAAAACTGGAATAGAAATGTCTAATTTTCCTAAATCTTTATGTCTATTTTCTTTATCTACCTCAATGACAATAGGAGTATTAGAACCAGTATTTTCACCCATTTTCCTGTATCCAAGTTCAACTCCCTCTTGCTTAATTGATTCAACAAAATCTATAAAAGCAGAAGTTCCTATTACTGCCAATTCCTCTTTTACGCTGGAACCAAACATTTTTCTAATACCTCTACCCAATGTTTGCTCCGGCAAGATATTACTTTTAGAAGAATATGGTCTTAGTCCTACAATAGTAGTTACATTTTTTACATCCCATCCTTCACGAAGCATTAGAACTGATACAATTGCTTTGTAAGGACTATCGTCTTTGTCTACATTATCAGCTGCTTTTCTTAAATTCTCTAATTCTGTCTTCGGTCGTTTTTCATTAATCTCTCCACTCTTATTAGTATGAATAACCAAAACAGCTTTCTTAAATTCTGGGTATCTATTTTTAAGATATTCTGCCACATCATTGCTTTCCCCCGTTTCTGTGGTCATAATAAAAAGTAAAGGAGTTTTATTTGCCTTTTTTAGTTCCTCATATTGCTTTTTCCACTCAATATACCCAAGATGGATGTAGTCCTCGTATTGCTCAACAAACTCATCTGATGGTTTTTCCTGCAATTTACCTCTTGATGCTTCGTCTGGAAGAACAGGACTCTTTACAATATTTTGCCTGATTGCTTCTACTAAAGGATAATCACAAATAGTTTGAACAAAAATAGCTCCATTATCATGCTTTGGTGTAGCTGTGAAATCTACTTGCAAAGACAATCCATTTTTATATCTTAATTTCAATTTATTGTTAATATCTGCAATATTCCTGAACCAAGCAAGCTTCTCATCGTGTATATGATGAGCTTCATCATTTAGAACAACTAAGTCTTTTAATTTGGCGCTTCTTAAGATTTCTCCTAAATCCAATTTTGCTGACTTATCAGCGTAAGGCATAGGTTTTTCTCCCACAAAATAGCTGAGAGTGTTAGTATCCTCAAAAGAAGGATTTTTGTCCATGCTTAAAAAGATTCTATGCACATTTGTTAAAAATAGGTTTCCTGCAGGAGAGATTGCCTTTAGTTCGTCCTGTAAATGAACCGTTAACTGGAAATCAGAACGCCAATTTCTATCCTCAAAACCGTCTTCAGGAATTAAAGGGTCTTTCTTAAATATTTTTTGTCCCTCAAAGTCTTTTTTAAGTCTGTTCAGAACAATGATATTAGGAGCAATAAGAAGGAAATTTTTGGAAAGCGTAGAATCTTCTTCATAAAGCTTATGGAAATAAGACCAGACAACCACTAAACTTGCAACCTTAGTCTTGCCAGAGCCTGTTGCCATCTTTACAACATATCTTGTCCAGCTCTCATCAAACATCCCTGTGCGCACTCTACCAGAAGAGTCGAATTTTAGAAGTTCGTATTTATCTCTTGCTTTTGCTACTTCATAAAGATAGATAATTGATTCAATAGCTTCCCTTTGAGCAAAATAGTATTGCAATCTATCTCTTTTAGGTTCTTTTTCTTTCCAATGTTCAATAGTAAACCAAAAATTGAGTAGGGCTTTGGAAGTTTCACTCGCATCCTTGTAATTTTTGTCTCGCCAGTCCTTAACAGACTTCCTGATTTTGTGAACTAAAGGAGGTAATAATTTGTCATAAGCAGTTTGAAATAAGTCATCCTGCCCAGGTGCCCAACGAATATCAGGCTTTAATACTTTAAAAGGATTTGTTATAAATTTAGTGCTCATAGAATAATTTTTAATGAATCATAATTCATAAAACCCGCTCGTATAAAAGCAACCAACTAAAACATCAAAAAGATTTGTATCCTTGATGAGCACCTTAAATCTTTCTAGTAGATTTCTATTTTCTTCATTAGTAATGAAAGTTAAATCCGAGTTCATATTTAGACAATACTATCAAAAACCCAGAATGTCAATAAATATTTTAGGGGAAATGCACACGGTTGCAAAATAAAAAGACAATTTCTTGCAGATTCTGGATAAAGGTGGGCATTAAAGAGAAACAGTGTGATGCAGGACCTCTTTAACTTTTATCCTTATAAGCTTCCAGTCCCTCTTCCTCTCCTTATTTTTATAACCTCATCTATTAACCCATATAATTTATAAACCATCTGGTCAATTCGTCGCTGACTTTCAGCAATAAAGAGAATTAATTAGATTTTCTTTTGAAATTTCTTTGAGGTCCTGATTTTTTCGAAGAAGATTTTCTATATCTATCAGTATTTTTTCCTTGATAACTTTTCCTATTTCGGAAATCACTTGATTTTCTTGAAGGTTTCATTTCACTTTTGTTTGTAATATCTATTTTTAGATATGGTCTCTCTTTTTTTTGAATATCGAATTCTCTATATGTGTTCTGTAATACAGAAAAGTTATTATAATCCCCACGAGATATTATGTTAATAACCAAACCGTTCTTGCCTACTCTTGCTGTTCTCCCAATTCTATGTATGTAATCTCCTGGTGTTTTTGGCATGTCAAAATTGTAGATATGCGTTACTCCTTCTATATGTAATCCCCGAGCAGCAACATCCGTGCAACCTAAAACCTGAAATTTACCTTTATGAAACAAATCAATTGTCCTTAATCTTTTTTCTTGAGTTAAACCTCCATGAATTAAAGCCGCTTTAATGTCCTTAACTTGAAGAAATTTAACAACTATATCAACTGCTCTTCTGGTGTTACAGAAGACCATAACTAAGTTGGAAGTTTCTTTTTGTAATAAGTGAATCAATAATTCTTTTTTTAAGTTCGAAGGAACATCATAATATGTTTGCTTTAGTTTGGTTGGATCAACCATTTTTGTGACATGTACTATTGCAGGATCTTTCATGTATTTTTTTGCAATTTCTTTTGTAGGTCCATATATAGTAGCTGAAAATAGTAAAGTTTGCCTGTTCGTTGGACATGCTTTGATAATCTTCTCTACATCGTCAATAAAACCCATTTCAACCATTCTGTCAGCTTCATCTAATACAAAAATTTTTACT
>JAGMCF010000062.1 GCA_023129415.1 Candidatus Cloacimonadota bacterium | reverse complement strand
CCATATTTTAATTATGTTTTTCGTTTTCTTGAGCCAGAAAACATAAGTGAAAAGATTGAGGCTTCAGCAAAACTTTCTATTTCTAAAGCTTGTGAGGATAAGACCAAGGCTCTTAAAGCCCGAAAAAATGTGATAAAGAGTATTGAACAACTTAATGATATTACATTAAATTCAATGTCCCAATTAAATATTACAATTTCTCATTATAGTTTATATTCTATTCGAGATATTCTTGAATTTTATTTGCAGAGAAAAAAGCAACTACCCGACAATTGGTTTGAGATATCATCAGATTTGCTTATTGGATTTTCCGAAAATGTTATTCAAAAAATTAACAGAGACAGAACTTGGCTTGAAATGAATTTTTTTAAACAGTATGAGCTTGTATATTTTAAATCTTTAAATCATATCCGGGATATCGGTAAAGCAGTTGCTATCAATACCCGTCATGTTGGTCAAACTGCTGCAATAGCAGATGATAAAAAAGCTGTTAAATTTATTATTAAGTGTTTTAATACTTATATAATGTATGCTTTAAGAGATAGAGATATTCGTACATTAAACCATCTTTTTTATCAATATCGTCTTTTCGCTGAAAATATAACGGATATTATGCAAGATTATGATATCCTGGAAGAAATTGCTACCCACTTTAATTATTATGCACTTATGGCTGCTCAGGACAAAAGAAATTTTATTGTGCTTGAATGTGTTACTTATGACCTCAGAAACCTAAATGAATATACTTACAATAAGCATCCCGAGGTTATTCATCGGATTTTGAAAGTCTTTTTGAAACTTGATGACCAATTGCGTGGATCACGAGAAGAAATGGCATTTTTGCCTGGTGTAAGAAAAAGTCAAGCGATGTTGGCAGGATTTTATATACAAAATAACAGAAAAGATTTGGCAAAAAAAATTTATGATGATATGAAAATCGAGGATTTAAAATTCCTTGAATCAATTAAAGAAGATATATTCAAAGTCAGCACAAGTGAATTTTGGGAAATAGAGGATCGTGGTGTTTCATTCTATTATCTTGAAGAAGATAAAAGGGTATATGTTGAAGAATTTTTTAATTGGTTCAAACATGGAGCACCTAATTAAATTACAATTCAACATCATTAATATATAGAAAGAAAACAATTTTGAAATTATATTCATTTAAATAACTCCCTAATATCAATTAGAACTTTTTTTTAATGCAATAACTTATACTCTATCATAAATATTTTACAAATAAAATTCTACAATTTGATAAAGTAATTATTCAACTTTACAATTATCATTATTAAAAACTTGCATAAAAATATTGTCAAATCTGCTTTAGCTCTCAATTGAGAAATTATAATGAAAGCCAGAAATGTATTATTGTTGTTAATAAAAATTATCTTACTATACATATTTAATTCTTAAGATAAATATTGGATAGGTAATGAAAAGACACATAAAATTTGTATTGTTCATACTGATACTCTTACTTCTTACAACCTGTACAATAAAGAAACCCCAAGCACCGGAATGGGATATTGAGTTAGCTATCCCTCTTATAAATAAAACATATTATATGTCGGATTTTACAAAAACTACTGATGACTTTATTTTTGCTGTTGTAGATGATACAATGCAATTCTCTATTTCTAAAGATATTGAAACTATAAAGGTTGGCGATGAACTTAAGGTTGATGGTCAAACTGAAACATTTGAAAAGCAAATTGGTGATAATTTGAAGATTGATAGTCGTGAAGAATCTTTCTCAATAAATGTGGGAGATAGTCTCAAATTAGATGAAAGAAATGATTCATTTGTAACAAAAATTGGTGATAAACTTGAGATTAGTGCAAGGCAGGAACAATTTTCTGTAAGTGTTGGCAATAGGTTAGAAATTAATGAACAGTCTCGAATATTTGAAAGGGAACTTGATAAAATTGAAGTTGAAGAAACAGGTGAATCTTATGCAAGTGTTGGTGTGTTAGATTTCGCAAGGTCTGGAATTCCTGGAATTGGTGAAATATATAATCACCCATTACCCCCGATTTATAATTTTCCCCCCATAGACACTAATTTTACAATTTTCGAAAATGACAATATTGAATATGTTGTTATTGATTCTGGTTGGACATATATTGATTTTACTAACTCAACAGAAATGCCGCTCAGTTCAAATGATCCTCAATACTATATGACCATAGAAGTTTATGGTGAGGAAATAATCCCTGAAAATTTGATATTAACACATTATATAGACCATGTTATACATGCATATACTTCAGAAAATATTGAACTAAATCTTGCAGGGTGCAAAGTATACAGGCAAAACTTTCTACGAATTAATCTTACAACCGATGGTACTGGATCAACACCTATTGATGTTTTAGAGGAACATATATTTATTGTAATATTAAGTGTAAGTGAAATGACAGTAAGTGAGGCAAGTGCAAAACTACCCTCAGAGTATATAGAACATGATGATGCAATCTCAATTCAAGATGAAACAGGAGAAGTTCTGGTAGTTTCTGCTGAGATTGATAGCTGTTTGGGTAATATATTTGTTCAAAATAATCTACCAATTTTTGCACATGCCACTATTCATTTTGTAGAGTTATTGGACGAAAGTGATAACCCTTTTCAGATTCTTTTGGATATTCCACCTCTTTCAAATAATAATTATCCATTGGATTTTGCAGATTATAAGATTACATCTAGAAAGCAGGAACCTCTTGATTCCTTACATTTTTTCTTTAATGTTGTAACTGATTCCACAGATGAATTTGTAACAATAGATGAAAGTCAAAATATATATACAAAGATTCATTTTGGAAAAATGAAGTTTAAGAAGGTTATCGGATATGTTATACAAAGCTTTGAGTATGATGATTCTTTCTCAATTGAAGATGCTTCTGGGGAAATTATCCTGGAAGAAGCAGTAATTAAAAGTGGTGAGGTATGTATTCAACTGGCAGGTTTAAGTTTTGTGCCTACCATCACAATAAGATTTGATGAAATAAAAAAACCTGATAACAATTCTCTTGAACTTATAATTGATGATTTTCCTTATACTTATAACATTGTAAACCATAAAATAGTAGTTGAATTGGATCAAATTATTCAATATCATGTTATAGTTGATTTACCTGAGAATGAGCTTATTACTATTCGGTCATCTGATTATACAAACGCTGATATTAATCTTAGTCAATTTATTTTCGAAAGTGTAACAGGTACAATTAATAAAATATTTGATGATAAAGGAGCAATTTCTATCCAGGATGAGGGAGATGAAATTTTAATAGAATCTGCAAATATCAAAAATGGTGCTGGACAAATTACTATTAATAATAATCTACCTTTTACTGCAGATGGAACTGTTACTTTTGTTGAGTTATATGACAACAGTAACAATCCATATTCATTTGATTTTTCAATTCCAGGAAATGATATACATCAAGAGATATTAAACTTAGCTGGATTCTCTATTCATAATGGCAAACAATTTTTAGACTCACTTCACTATAATTTTGATGTCACAGCCAGTGGTTCAGGTTCAATTAATTATACTGATAGTGTATATGCAGAAATTGAACTTGGTGAGATGTTTTTTGAAGAAGTCACTGGCACAATAAATATAGAATTTTCTGATGATGATTCAATCTCAGTCGAAGACTCAACAATTACATTACAATCTGCAGAAATACGCAAGGGTGTTATTGATATAGAGATTTCAGGTTTAGAGCTAAATCCTGATCAGACTACAATATTAATATTATTTGATGAAATTTTCGACCAGAATGATAATCCGCTGGAGTTAGAAATAGATGATTTTCAACATTTTAGATATGATTTCTCTAATCACGAGATTATTCTTGATCTAGAGGATCAAACTTTACATTATCACACAAATGTTGCAATTAACCAATCACTCACAATTGCTTATGATGATACAGTTAAAGTAGATATTACTTTGAGTGATATGATTTTCGAAAGTGTTACAGGAAAATTTGGAAGTTTTGCATTTGAAGATTCCGATGCAACAGAAATTGATAGCACTGGTGAATTTACTCTTTACTATGCAATTATTGATAGTTGTGATGTAACTATTAAGATAAAGGAAGAAGATTATTCTCTTCCTTTTGGTGCGGATATTGAGATTGTGTTTGATGAGATTTTTAAGCCAAATGGAGATACTTTAGTCCTTGTTCTACACTGTCCTGGAGATACCACATTAAGCTTTGCTGGACATTCAATTGGAAATCACCCAATTTCTTTTAATCATATAGATTCATTACATTATTCATATTCTGTTATTACTGAAGGCACTGATGATTATTTACAGGTATATTATGATAATGAAGTCAAAGCTTCTATTGTAATAGGAGATATGGTTTTTCAGGAAGTAAGTGGAATAATAGACCACAAAAGGATTGAGTTGGAGGATATGGATGAGGAAATTGATATTGGAGATATACCTGATAGTTTACAGGATGTTTTTACATTCCAGAATGCTGAATTACATCTTGATTTATTTAATGGAATAGAATTTAATTGTGAGTTAAATCTTCATATGGTTGGTTACAATGATTCTGGTGATAGTGCTGTAGTTGATATTGAAAGAATAATTATTCCAGGAGAAAATCCACCAAT
>JAGMCF010000061.1 GCA_023129415.1 Candidatus Cloacimonadota bacterium | reverse complement strand
ATGCTGGTGGACATCTTCATAAAACAGTTCCTGAAAAATTAAGAAAAGATGAAAGATCTTTTAAAATTGATGACAAGACTAAGATAATATATCCTGGTTCTCTTGCACCAGTAAATTTTCGTGAACTTGAACAATATAAGTTTGGTGGATTTTGCATAATATCTGGTGATATTGATACAAAATCTCAAATATCGAATTTAAATGTTAGATATATTCCAATTAAAGTAAAGAAAGTTATTTCATTACTTGTTGATTGCAATAATAAATCAATAACCCAAGTTCAAGATTTATTAAAAGAAAAAATTAATGAAACTAATTTTGATGATAAAACAGTCACTATCAGAATATATGGGACTTTATCTTCTGGGAGAACTTATGAATTAAAAACGAATGAAATTATTCAAAAAATAAAAGAATGTTCTCTTTTTTGCAATAGAATTTTGTTGACAGGGTCTGAGCCTCTTTTTGCGCCAAATTGTTTTGATTTTATTAAATTTATACATGGGGTTGGAAAAGAAATAATACTCGAAACTAATGGAAGTTTTTCAATTTATAAATATCTTCCTTATATTAAAACTATTTGTATGGATGTAAAATGTCCTTCTTCAGGTATGGAAGGTAAAACGCATTGGTTAAATTTTAATTATCTTCGTCCACAAGATGAAGTGAAATTTGTTATTGGAAATTTTGAAGATTTTACATATGCGAGAACAGTTGTATTAAAATATCAAAATAGGATAAATCAAAGTCAATGCGTATTTTCTCCTGCGTGGGGAAAAATAGAACCGAGAGCATTAGCAGAATGGATTTTAGATGATCAGTTAGATGTAAGGTTTAGTCTTCAAGAACATAAAGTAATATGGGGTGATAAAAGAGGTACTTAATGAAAAAAGAAGAAATATCTTGGGATTATTATTTTAAGTTAATGCAAAAACTTACAACGATAATATCTGTATATGCGCAAGAAAAATTTGATCTTGTTGTAGGTATTTCGCGAGGAGGGCTTATTCCTGCGTTGCTTATGTCTCAAACTTGGGATGTTTCTTTAGATATTATTGTGACAAGCTCATATAATAAAGAGAATCAACAGATGCAGTTAAAAATAGGAAAGCCATCATATTTGTGTTTTCCAGATATTAATAAAGATAGTAAGATTTTAATTGTTGATGATCTCGTTGATAGTGGAAAAACAATGCAAGCTGTTGTTGATTTGTATAGAAAAAAAGGTTTCAAGAATATTAAAACTGCTGTATTGATATATAAAAGGAGTTCGGAATTTGATCCTGACTATTTTGCAGCTGGAGCTGATGAAGACACTTGGATAAAATTTCCATATGAAAAGGAGAGGTAATATGTTTTTCACAGAAACAGATAGAATAAAAATTGGAGCAATAAAAATAGAAAATTTACGTGAAATAGATTTTGCAAACAAGAAAAAAATTAAACAAATTATAAAAGATATTAAACTCGGTAAAGGTTATACACCTATAAAAGTTTCTCATGATTTAGATCACGATACTTATATGCTCAAAGAAGGATTAGAAACTTATATGGCTTGTTGGAAGTTGGGGTTTGAATGGATTGAAGCAGAAATTAATTTATAAGGAGGTATAAAATGATATCAACTGAAGAGAAGCAAAAATATTTATTGGGAAAGTGGCGTTATGTTGAAATTGCAAGGGATTTTGAAACTATTCCTGCTTTTGATTTAGATGGACGTCAAATTTCTGGAATGGTAGAAAATGTTCCTATTGATTCTTTTTGTTGTAGGAATTATTTTTTAGATTGGGATAATGTAGATAAATGTTATCTTATGAAAGATGAAAATGGAGATCCTTTTTGGAGTGAAGTAAAAGAATTTTATGGTTTGTCTGTTGAAGAAGTAATTGATTTAGCATATAAAAGTGAAAGGATAGGAGAACAATTAAATTTATTTGTGGAGATTCTTGGAAAGGAACTTTAAATGACTAAAAAAGGAATTTTACTTTTGAGTGGGGGAGCAGATTCAACTACTTTATTTGTTCATGCATTAGAAAAAGGCTGGACTATTTATCCTTTGAGTGTTGATTATGGACAGAAACACGCTGTTGAGTTAGAAGCTGCAAAACAGATTGTAGATTATTATCGAATGTTTTACTATGAAGTTAAGTATAGAAATTGTGTAAAAGATTTAAAAGTTTTGAATTTCGATTTATCTCAAATTGGACATAGTGCTTTAACTGATGAAACTCAAGAAGTTCCAAATAGTATGAAGAATCAAATTCAAACAGTTGTTCCTTTTCGAAATACTTTGTTAGCAACGCTTGCAGCTGCTTATGGCGAGTCTTTAGAATTAAATCCTATAACAATTTTTATGACTCCTGTAAAAGAAGATTTTGAAACATATAGGGATTGTCGTATACCTTTTTACCATTCCTTGACAGAAACTTTGCGATTAGGTTCTACACGAGAAACAGAAATTGAAATAATAACACCTTTTATTGGTACAACTAAAGCAGAAATAATTGCTTTGGGAACAAAATATAAAGTTCCTTATGAATTAACTCATACTTGTTATAAAGGAACTCGACCAGCTTGCGGTAAATGTCCTGCGTGTATTGAAAGGTTAGAAGCGTTTAAAACAAATAGTTTAAAAGATCCTTTAGAATATGAAAAGGAGTAAAAAATGAAACCTTTAAAGAGATGGCAAGAATATCTTAATGAAATAGAAAGGATTGAAAGAGGCACACATAGATTACTTGAGGATATTAAAATGAATTGTAGTGACACTGATTCTATTTCACCCGTTTTGGAAAATATTGCTGCTGAATTGAGAATTATGAAGACAAGGATTTTTGATAAAATAAATGTAGCAAAAGTGCTTGAAACATTTAAATAGGAGAAATTATGAAATATAAGTTTTTAAACAAAGAACAAAAATATGATGGAACCCAATTACATTCTCATTTTGGTTATGAAAACGGAGTTAATGGAGATAGTATTGTAAGTTTTATAGGACCCGCAGAAGTTAAAGAACATTTAGTAGATTGTGAAGATAGATTAAAGAATGATTTTATTCGTAGTGAGAGTATGCTTCATTTCATAATTGAAATTTTTGATGTTTCTTTGAGAGAAATGGTTGTGCGGCAAAGACTTTTTGTTACTCAGATTGTTGATTTTTTAAAAGTTTTAGTAATATCTGATTTTAATAATATTCATCGTGAAGGAGATGATATTTTTGTTGGGGGTAAAAAGTTTTCTGTTTCTATTGCAACATTGTCTCCTGTTTCAGGACTTATTCATGTAGGATTGAATATAAAAGTTGGAAAAAGCTGCCCTGTTATTGCTAGTAGTTTTGCTGACCTTCCGGATTTAGGATACGATGTAAAGTCTTTCGCAATTATTTTGATGGATAAATTTGTAAAAGAATTCCAAGATATTCAAGACGCTTGCTATAAAGTGAAAGGAGTAAAATGAGACCTTTTCGAGTTGCAATAGATTTTGATGGTACAATAGTTGAAAATAAATACCCTAAAATTGGCCCTTTGAAAGATAATGCTGTTCATGCTATTAATCTATTGAAGGAATTGGGATGTTATATTATTATTACATCATGCAGAACTAATTCTACTTTATACCCAAGTTTACTTGCAAGGGCTAATCAAGCGCAAATTATGCAAATGTTTTTGATAAAAAATGGAATTCCTTTTGATGAAGTTGATGATGGTTGTCAGGGTAAAGTAGTTGCAGATGTATATATTGACGACCATGCTATTAGGTTTGAAGATAATTGGAATGAAATTGTTCATATTATAAATATTATGGAGAAGGACTAATGAGAACAGTTAAATGCAAATTACTTCATACAGATGCAAAATTACCTACAAAGGTTTATGAATCTGATAGTTGTTTTGATTTATATTCTGTTGAAAAAAAAGTTGTTTTTCCGCGTTGTTATGAAGAAGTTAATTTAGGGATTGCTGTAGAATTACCATTTGGTTACGGAATGTTTTTAAGAGCACGAAGTAGCCAAGGAAAAAATGGAATACAAATTCACCAAGGGACAGTAGACCAAGAATTTCGAGGACAATTATCTGTATATGTATATAATCATTCTAATAGAAACTATAAGATTTCTGTTGGAGATAGAATTGCACAAGCTTTTATAGAACCAATTCAGCAAGTAGAATTCGAAGAAGTAAAAACTCTTTCAGAAAGTAGTCGTGGAAAAAAAGGATGGGGAAGTAGTGGTAAATAAATTTTAAAAGGAGAACAAAATGAAAACTGATAATTTTGATAATGATCTTATTCCAGAATTGGAGTTGGATATTATTCCAACTCAAAATGGAGAGCTTCAAATTGAGTTAATGCATAAAGATTTTATTGTTTTTTTAAAAAAACAAAAATTTTTGATGACTGATATAATATTTATTCCATTGTCGGAGTTGAAAAATTGTATTAAACGTTTGAGAAAAGCTTATGAGGAATATAAAAAGGAGTAAAATTAATGGCTACGTATGCGTTTGTGTGTGAAAAATGTGAAATTTATTGGGAAAAACAAATGTCTATGGATGTTGAACATATTGATATTTGCCCAAAATGTGGTAAAAAGGTTCATAGTCTTATTACTGGTGGAAGTGGTTTTATTTTTAAAGGTGATGGATTTCCTAGCCATGATATGAAAAAAGAGAAAGAAATGAATGCAAACGCATCTCAATATTATAAGGAAGCAGATGAAGTTTTGCCAGGAAAAAAAGAAGCAGAAGCTATTAAAAAAACAAAGAAATATAAAAAAATTGTTGAGGGAAAATAATGTTAAAAGATTTCGTTCCATATTTGTTTATTTTTGTATGGGTTGGAGCAATACTTTATTTTTGGGGTAAGTGGTTTCAGCTTAATAAAAAATTTGTTTCAATTTTGAAGCAAAAAAAGTATTTTAATTTAAAAGTATTGAAACAAATATTTGGAGGAAAATAATGGCTGAGACTCATAAAAGGACAATAGCTAAAAGTATTATTTATAGAATAGGGACTTTTATTATTACGTTTGCAATATGTGATATAATTACTGGAGATTGGGTGGAAAGTTTGGAAATTGCTATTCCTATTATGATAGTTAAAACAGGATGGTATTGGATTCACGAAAGAGTGTGGAAAAATATTCATTGGGGATATTTAAAGGATAAAATTGGAAATAACGGGGTGTAGCTCAGTTTGGTAGA
>JAGMCF010000060.1 GCA_023129415.1 Candidatus Cloacimonadota bacterium | reverse complement strand
GATTGAGGTGAGGTCAAAAAAACCTTATTTTGCAGAACTCATAAAAAAAAATAAATTGAAAGGAGAACGAGAAATGAAAAAATGTTTATTTAGTTCTTTAATATTTATTTTGATGATTCCTACACTATTAATTTCAGAAATATTACCTATGAATCTTGTTAATGATAATATTATCAATTGTGAAGAAAATTTCAAAGCAGGTAAAGGTTTTCAACTCAACCCTCCTCAAAATTTAGAAGCAGTAGTAACTGGTAATGATGTAGCATTAACCTGGGAACCACCAGAGGGAACCCTTCTCAATCGTGATTTAATTAGATACAATTTATATAGAAATTATAATATAATCGCTGTTATTTATCATCCAACAACATACTTCAATGATAATAACCTTGATAATGGAGTATATATATATTATGTCACCGCTGTTTATGACGAAGGAGAATCCGATCCTTCTAATACTGTTAGTGTTGTATTAGGGGATAATCCATCAGCAATTATTCCAGATATTCCTGCACATTCTGCTACAGATATTTCTATTCCCTTAACAGTAAATGGTCTAATTAATTTTTTTGGAATGGATATAACCATAGAATTTGATGAAGCTGTCTTAGATTCTGCTAATGCCACATTAACAGGCAGCATTTTAGAGGATGAGGATTATGGCTTAGAGGTAGATACAAGTGTTGACGGAGTGATTTCACTTGAGTTTAGTGCTAATGCAGATTGGTTTACAGGTAGTGGGATAGTTGCATATCTTGAATTTTATGTCATTGGCAGCAGTAATGATTCTACTTCTCTATCTTTTACATGTTTTGATGTAAATGAAGTCAACTTTTTGGATGATGTAACGAACGGAAGTGTTACTATCTGGGACAATCCATCAGCTATTCTACCAAATATTCTTACTCCTCCAGATATAAATATTACTATTCCTTTGACAGTTAACAGCCTAATTAATTTGAATGAATTGGATATTGCCATAGAGTTTAGTGATAGTGTAATAGGTTCACCAGATGCCACTCTAACAGGTGGTGTATTAGAATTCGAAGATTATGTATTAAATGTTGACACAAGTGTCAATGGTCAGATTATGCTTGGATTCAATGCCAATGCGGATTTATTCACAGGCAGTGGAATTGTTGCATATCTTGAATTTACTGTTTTGGGTATTTGTGGTGATTCGACATCACTCATATTTACTCAATGTGATGTGAATAATATTAATTATTTAAATGATGTTGTAAATGGTAGTGTAAGCATACCATTCCCATCGCCTTTGAATTTATCCGCACAGGTTGTTGGTTATGATGTATTGTTGAGTTGGGACCCACCAGGAGCTTCTGTTCCCACAAGTGATCTGCTGATGTATAAAGTATATCGAGACGATTACCTAATTGCTGTTGTTTATATTCCAACAGCCTCATTCAATGATCTTGGACTTGATGATGGAACATATTTTTATTATGTCACCGCTGTTTATGAGGATGGTGAATCTGAACCATCTAATACTGTTGAGGTTACGATTCCTTGTGTGGGGATAGATAATGAAATAATATCATATAATGATATTTTTCTTAAACAAAATTTCCCAAATCCATTTAGTCAAAACACTACTATCAGTTACTATATTTCGACATCGACTAATGTAAAATTGCAGATCTATAATGTGAAAGGTGAGTTGATTTCAACTCTTTTTGATGAATATAAGTTACCTGATGATTATTCAGTTGTTTGGAATGCTAAAAATATGAGTTCGGGAATTTATTTCTATAAATTGGAAACTGATAATGGTTCTATAACTAAAAAAATGTTAATAGTAAGATAAAATTTTCAAACTGAAAATTATAAGCCTGTCTACTATCTCCCGGACAGGCTTTTTTTATTATTTATATTGATATCAATTATATAGAGATAAATCTAATAAATATCAATAATATTCACTGCAATATTAACAATATTAATAAATAACTTGACATATTTAATTATTCGCTTAAATTATGATCTATATTCTGGAGGTAGCATGAATAGAAGATTAAAAAAGTGTCCGGTGTGTAATACCACATTGGAGATTATTGAGTATCATTGCTCGAATTGCGATACAACAATTAGAGGAAAATTTGAGGTTGGTGATTTGGCATCGCTAACAACTTTTCAGCAGGAATTCGTAAAAGTATTTGTATGCTGTCAGGGAAATATCAAAGAAGTTGAGAAGGTTTTAAGAATTTCCTATCCAACTGTTAAAAACCGCTTATCTGAGATTACACAAATTTTATGTCACAAAGCCAGGATAAAAGAGGATACCATTTCGACAAGCATCCTGGCAGAAATTGAACAAGGAAAATTATCTGTTGATGAAGCAATTAAAAAATTAAAGAAGAGAAAATGATAAGATATAAACAACTCACTGACAATAATTATCACGAACTGATTTTAGTTATTGATAAAAAAGTTTGTGATAGTTCGTGTTTGTTCGTGGTAAAATATTCATAGGAGGTAGTATGAATACTATAGAAAAAACGCTTCAATTCGAAACAAAAAAGAATTTAAAAGTATTATTTCAGTCTGAGAATATTGGAATTCAAATAATTGGGCGTGAAGAAAGCACAACTGATTTTCATGTAAGATTTGAATATCGAAATCCATTTGAAAAAGACATTAAATTTGAAGATTTAGTAACTGCTGATTATGATTCAAAGAAAAATACGCTGAAAATTCAAATCAGTGATTTAGAAAATGTTCAATATGTAAATTCCAAACTTGAATTATTTGTCCCTCATGTAACTGAAATTAATGCTAAATCTGAAAATGGTAATGTATCAATTCAAAATCTTTACGGAGTTCAGACTGTTGATACTGAGAATGGACCGATAAAAATTGAACACACTGACGGGAAATTCATTTGTAAATCTGAAAATGGATCTATAAATTTTTTGAACGCGAATGGCGATGCAGAAATCGAATGTGAGAACAGCAGTATTGTAATGAAAGAATGTGAAGGAAATCTAAGAATAGATGGTGAAAATGGACCTGTCAAATTAGTTAATTGCAAAGGCAGTTTGGAACTGAATATTGAAAATGGTTCTTCTCAAGTTCTTGGTGCTGATTTCGTAAATTCAAACATCAAAATTGAGAATGGAGGTATTTATTATGAATTCAATCCCATAAAAAAGGGAAAATTCAAATTTGAAAATGAAAATGGTAAGATTCATCTTGTTATACCTGACGGAATTCCGTATCACATACTGGCAAAAAATGAACGAGGTAGTTTTAATGTTGGATTAGAAGGCAATTATGATCGAAGGAAAGAAGGAAATTTGCAAATTCTGGAAATGGTCAAGGAATCAGGTAATGTGGAAATTTCTGCCACAAATAGAAATGGAAGTATTCGTTTTGTTAAGAACCCAAGTCAAACCTTTGGGGTAGGTTTTGATTTATCAAGTATAACTAATACTTTAGATAAAGTTCTTAATAAAATACCTGAGGAAATTGATAAAGAAGAAATTAGGAAGAAAATTGAAAAGGCAAAAGAAAAAATCAGAAAAATAAAAGTTAATATTCCTGATACTGGTGCTATAGTTCAAGATACAATGAAAGGAGTTCAAGAAGAAATATCTGATATTTTTAAGGATGAAAAGAAAGTTCATCCCGGTGATAATAAGAAATATAAAAAGGCTGCTGAGAAGGTGAACAAAAAAATTCAAAAAGTAATGACAAAAATCAAAACTGCATTTGAAACACATGACCATTCAGAAAAACATGCTGAGAATGTAGATGAAGCCAGTCGTTTAAAAATTTTTCAAATGCTTCAGGATGGTAAGATAACTGCTGATGAAGCTGAACGCTTGATAAAAGCAATGGAGAAACATAATGGATGAGAAAAGAAAAATAATTGATATGGTTGCTGAAGGAAAAATTACTGCAGAACAGGCAGAAAAATTACTCTCTGCATTGAGAGAGAAAAAAAGTGCCCCAAAAGTTGATAGTGGAAAACGATTAATTTTCAGAATAACCCAGGAAGGAAACGAAAACCCCAAAGTAAATATTGTAATTCCAATCAAATTAGCAAAATTCGGATTGAATTTTATTCCTAAAAATGCAAATATTAATGCAACATTCGGAAGTTCAAAATTTGATATGTCCTCAATCGACTGGCAGGAAATCTTTGCAATGGCATCGTCCGGTGAAGTTGGTGACCTCTTTTATATGGAAGTTGAAGAAGATGACGGTACAACCACTACGATACGGATATTTGTGGAATGATTAGGCACTTAAAAATCAAAACTTACCAACAAGTTGTCGTGAAATTACTTAATTAAATGACTAATTACAAATTTCTAATTTCTAATAAAATTTGGCGTAATAGAAAAAAAGTGGTTGCTAAAATTATAGGTAATTATTTATATGGCAGTTATTTAAGTATAAGAAATTAACTAAGGAGATAAAAATGAGCAGAAAACAGTGTCCAAAATGTAAATCTTACCATACAAAAAAATGGTAAAAGGAACGGTAAACAAAGATACAAATGTATTAAATGCAAATATATATTTGAGAACAAAAGAAGACGAGGAAAAGCCCATAGTGTTTTGATAAAATCCTTATGGTATCAATACACCCATGAGAAGCAGACCTATAAATCATTAAGCAAAAAGTATGGATTATCAAAAAGAACGATACAGAAAAGATTAGATGAAGTACCTGTAATAGATTTGACTTTTAATGGCGGTGATACAGTAATAATAATGGATACTTGTTATTTTAGAAGAGACTTTGGAGTAATGGTTTTTAGAAATCATTATCAGAATAAAAATATTTTTTGGAAGTTCCTAAAACATGAAACACTTGCTGAATATAAAAGAGGAATAGATCATATTATATCAACTGGTTGGAATGTTCTTGGTGTTGTATGTGATGGTAAAAGAGGGATGTTTTCTGCGTTTGGAAATATTCCGGTTCAAATGTGTCAATTTCATCAAGTTACAATAATAACAAGGTATATCACAAGGAATCCCAAATTGGAAGCAGGTAAAGAACTGAGGAAGATAACATTACTTATAACAAAGACTGAAAAGGAAAATTTCATTTCAATGCTTGAACAATGGTATTGCAAATGGGAATCATTTTTAAAAGAAAAAACCTACAATATTGAAACAGGTAAATGGCATTATACACATAGAAGATTGCGTAGTGCTTATCGGAGTTTATCAACTAATCTTCCATATTTATTTGTATATCGTGATTACCCCAAATTAAATGTTCCAAATACAACAAATTCATTGGAAGGTGTATTCTCAAATTTGAAAACAAAATTAAGAGTGCATGCTGGTATCAAACAGCATAGAAAAATAAAAATTATTAATGAATTATTAGCAAAATAGCAACCACTTTTTTTCTATTAGACCTAAAATTTCAAATTTACCCCGTTAGATAATTTTATTAAGTGAAAAATTTAAAATATGACAAAATAAATATCTAACGGGGTGAACTAAAAATAAAAAAATGGATACTGAAAAATCTTACCTGCCTGAGGTAGACAGGTTTGATACATATCGGAGTTGTGATGAATTATGAATGATTAGACATTTAAGCTTTGGAATTTTATTTGACATTAGTCCCGATTTATCGGGATGGAATTCCTGACTTATTATTAACTGAAAGTTTTCCCACTCGAAGAGTTGTCTTTTTTCTATGCTTGCCCCGTTGAATAATGTGATTTCTACTGATGAACTATCATTTCTAAGATTGTTATTCTACGGGGCTTGTCATTGAAAAAAATTAGTTTGTTATAGAAATATTGCGAAATTTTTAACATTTAGTTAATTTGGTTTTAAAATCCAATTCTTCTTTTAGGTTTTTTAGGGAGTGGTGACATCAGTTCTTTAATGGCTTCAAAAACGATTTTAAACTGATAGTCATATTTTGCTTCCATTTTTTCTAATTTCACTGCTAATTGTTTATGAGATTCAATCATTCTGCGCAACTTTACAAATGCTCTCATAATAGCAATATTAACTTCAATTGCTCTTTGGCTATTTAATACCGAAGATAGCATAGCAACTCCTTGTTCTGTAAAAGCATAAGGAGGTGTTCTACGCCCACCCCAACTTGAGGTCACAATTTGTGACCTCAAGTTTTTGAATTCCTCATCAATAAGTTTAAACATAAAATCAGGTGGAAATCGTTTAATATTTCTCTTAATTGCTTGATTCAATACTTTTGTTTCAACACAATATAGTTTAGCAAGATCCTTATCTAGCATCACTTTTTCATTCCTAATAATAATGATTTTACTCATTATTGTTTCAATTGGAATAATATCTTTCATTAAATCTCCTTCAATTCCGTAAGGGGCAAAATTAATACTTCATGTTTTGGTTTTAACATCACAGATTGTGATATTAAGTTTTAAATTCTTTATTATTTTAATTCTTTGGCAATTAAAGAATTGAACATAGACTTTTATATTTTCTCTATGATTTACATGAAATCTTTGCTATGGCATCGTCCGGTGAAGTAGGTGACCTCTTTTATATGGAAGTTGAGGAAGATGACGGTACAACCACCACGATTCGGATATTTGTGGAATGATCAATCAGCCACAGAGACACAAAGGCACAGAGTAAATAATTGCAATCATTGCTGTACCGCTATGGTTATAATTAGAAAGTAGAGTCTTATCCCCGAGTTAACTAATTATGATAATTTTTCTATCGAATTACAACCATCTTTTTTACTTTATCGTAATCCTTAGTTTTTATCTGATAAAAATAGATTCCAGTTGCAATGTTAGAAACATCTAATAAAGCTTTACCATTCTTACCTTCAACTGTCTTTACCAATTCTCCACGAATGTTGTAAATTTTGATAAAGGCATTTTGATTAAACACACTTCCCTTAAGTTGATAATTTATTATAGTTGATTTTACCGCAGGATTTGGATAGTTTTCAAAGAGTTTATTCTCTGTATAAAAATCCATTTCAGTGATACTTATCTCCAGAATTCCAATACCACTTACTGGAAGAAACTCCCGTTGAGATGGAGCTATAGTAATTATTACATTACCGTTATAGGATTGTTGTAAGGTTGGTTCAAAGGTCAAATCATAGATTTCGCTTTGTCCTGCAAGTATGCTATAAGAGATTTGATTCTTCATATATGATGTTCCAGTTTCAGCAACGGTATAACCGTCTGGAGTTCTAATAGTTCCACATAAAGTATCGCCACCAAAATTATAAATTGTAAACTGTGAGGTGGAATCTTCCCCTATTATCACCTCGCCAAAGTCAATAGAGCAAGGGCTTAAAGAAAATACAGGATAAGTTGGTACAATGGGTGGAAATGTTATAAAATCAATCCAAGCACAATCACTACCACTACTTACATATTCATCCTTTTCATAAGACCATTTGAAAGTATGATTGCCAGAGGATACAGAATATGATACTTCTCCCCAATTTACTGTTCCTGCCCATTGCCCTTGTGCAACACCATCAATGTAAAATTTTAGATAGTCATAACCTGCTTCTGATGATACTCTACGATAGAATGAAATATTTCCACCATAAACATCAAGATTAACGGATAACTGTGTTGATTGGCTATGAGAAATCGCTCCTGATTTAGCACAGTAGATTCCTTCATAGGGGTTATCTGTTAATACTGTCCAGTCTGCATTTCCTCCATGAACCCAGTCATAACTTGAAAAATCTCCTGTTTCAAAATCTTCAATAGGTGGTTGACCAATTAGAATAGTAAATAAGAAAACACTTGAATAAGTACCATTGTTGCAACTTATATCTAAATTAAAATTAGCTGGATGACTTTCGGGTGTGGTGGGAGAAGCAAAAATATTTACATATCCAGTGTCAACTTGACCTGGGGTTAAATCCTCAAACTCTGTTAGTGTGCCATATATTGTAACATACTGATCATAAGAGTAAAGATTAGCAATAATATCTTCAGCAGTTAAAGTTCCATTATTTTTCAAAACAATATACAAATCAGCACTCTCTCCAGGATCTAAACTTCCATTATCATTACCCCCAATAGAATCATCAATAAAGTAATCAATAAAAACCAGGTTTGGACCCTGAATAAATTCAGTAGAAATTGCATCAAGGTCAAATCCTGCATCAGGAATAGTAGCACTACCATCTCCATCATCAACAATTTTGATGAATTGTGCATCAGGAAGTCCTGCAACACTGATATCAAACTCAGTTGTTCCCGTTCCAGAACCAATACTAAGAAATGGGCCATCCATTGATTGGCTTACATAACAAGTGAATCCTTCTGGTGATGCATCACCCTCAAACACAGTAAAATCATTATAAGGTGCATCAATTATTGGATATTGCATATCAATAATACACCAACCATTTTTACCAATAGAATAATTTATATCATCCGGAGCACACAAACATCCAGGAGTGTTCCCTTCATCAGACCAGTTGTTATCAGGAATCTGGCTTGCAGAAAATTTATATCCATAATAATATGAGTTTGATGAAGGCTGTAATTGAAAGTCTGTTATAGTAAAACCCAAAGATGGAACTATAATGTCATTAACGGTTTGACTTTCATAACCATTTGCGGTTACTGTGATTGTATAACTTCCGGGAAGAACATATTTATGATAATCACCAATTTCTGCATCAGTATAAGTAGGAAAATAATCATTAACCCCGACAATTGCTTGAACAGGATCACCTGTTACTGCATCTGTCACAACTCCTTCAACACCATAACCAGAATATTCTATCATAGCAAGCATTGCTGGTTTATTTCTATTATAATATAGCATAATTTGGGATGGTGGTGGGTGTTTGCTATAAGATATTTCCATTGACCAGCTAATTGAGCCCATCATTCCATAGTTTGTATCTTTGGAACTTCCATTTATAGGGTACATTCCTGTACAACCTTGACCATACAGTAAATTTGAATATCCAGAAGTTGAAGAATAAACGCCTGCTAATTGCATTATATGAGTATAATCAGGACAGTGGTCTGGACGATAGCTCCAGGGGCATGAGATGTATTCGGTACCAGAGTGATAAGTAGTATGAACAACAAATTGTCTATTATACATACAATTACGAAGGGCTTTTGATTCTGGTTGTGAGTAAGCACCCCAACTACCTCCCCAACCATCCCACATATAACCCCAATCTCTGTTTAGATCAACTCCATTTGCATTACGACGAGTTATATGAATTCTACCATAAGGATTAACACAATAATATAACCAAATCTCACGATTATTAATCAAGTCTGTGATTGTAGGGTTGTTACCATACTCAATGCAAAGGTCTCGTGCAAATCTAATTACATTTTCTGAACAACCAACTTCATCTCCATGAATACCACCATCAAACATTACTTCAGCTTCATTTTCATCTAAAGCCACATTATCGCTTATTTTAAGTGCACCAAGTTCATATCCGAAAACAGAATATCCAAAAATATGTTTCTCACAGATATCTGGAAAGTTTCCTGCAAGACTATCTGCTAATGCAACTATCTCCGGAAAAGTATGATAAGCATCTCGGGTTCTATCCATACTTGACCAAAATACACTTGATGTTCTATTTAAATCTGCATCTAATATCTCATATTCTAAACCTATGGCTTTAAGTTTCTCTAATTCATCAGGAATAAGATACACTCTGGCAAAGCCAGGATATACATCACCATTAAATTTTAATAAAGCTAATGTCTTGTAATCCTCATCAGTATAAAGGTTGACTTTTACTTCCATTTCATCTTTTCGCCAGGCAAAACCCTCCTTCGCCAAGACTTCGGAGGTCAGGACTTGTGAGCAAATAAGAATTGATAATAATATAAGAGGTAGTGCTAATTTTTTCATTTTTTCCCTTACATCATTTTCATCTGAAAATCATTTCTAACCACAAAGGTTCATCCTTCGCAGTAGCAGTCCTACTGCTACGGAGAATGGACACAAAGACACAAATTTAAATGTAAAATTACGAATTACAAGTACATTGAAACGATCCTAACACCATTTGTAATGGTGTTTTGATAAACAGGATTACAAATCCTGTTAGGAACAATTAGGATCTGTGCATTTTTTCCCTCAATTTTAATGCTCCTTTGCCTGCCCCCGATTTCATCGGGGTTCGGCGGAGTAGGCTACTACGGAGAACGGATATTACGGCGGACAGGGGTAGTTTTAATAAAGGAGTTAGTGTAATATAATCATTTTCTTAATGAATGTCTTATCTTGGGTTGTTAATTTGTATAAATATATTCCTGAACTCATATCTTTTGCATTCCACTCAACAGTATGATAACCAGCAGGTTTATGTTCATTAATTAAGGTTCCGACTAATTGACCTTTAATATTATAAATTTGGAGTTTAACAAAACTTGGATGTTGTAATGCATAACTTATTGAAGTAATATTATTGAATGGATTCGGATAATTTTTAACAATTTCTGACTCAATCATATTATCTTGATTATCATCAACACCAACGGTTTGATTGAAATAATATGCTCCCATATCATTTCTTGTCCCATCTGGGTCATTGTATTGAGGATCAGGGTTACCTGCATCAATACATGGAGATTTCGTTGAGTCAGGAATTGGAAAATTAGCCCAGGATAAATGATAATCTCCATTTTCAGGATCTACAAATAATGGGTCTTCATCTATATTTCCATTTAACCAATAAACCGTTCCATTGTTATTTGTAACAATTCCTGCAGAATCTCCCTGTATATCTGAATATGAAATTGTTATTGTGTTTGGGTCCAACCAATCTGGATCAAAATAAACCTCTTGTGGAGTGTTATTCCATAATATTGAATTTACTAAATATGGATTGGAATTATCTATGCAGTAAACCCCACCACCAGTATTAGCAGAATTACCTGTAATTGTTACATTCTCTAAACTCGGACTGGAATTATAACAACGAATCCCTCCGCCACTCCAATTAGCAGAATTACCTGTAATTGTTACATTCTCTAAACTCGGACTGGAATTATAACAATTAATCCCTCCACCATATAAAGCAGTGTTTCCACTTATTGTAAAATTAGTAAAACTCGGACTGGAATTATTACAGTAAATTCCACCACCCTTCGAACCAACAGAATTACCTGTTATTGCTACATTAACTAAACTTGGGTTGGATTCAAAACAGGAAATCCCACCACCCCAATAAGAAGCATAATTACCTGTTATTGTTACATTCTCCAAAGTCGGACTTGAACTACCACAGTAAATCCCACCACCAGTATCAGAGGCATAACCATTTCTTATTGTTATATTCATTATTACTGCATCTGCAACATGAGTAAATCGCAATACACCACTTAAACTATCTGCATCTAATATAGTCTCTTTTTCTGAGATTCCTTCTAACGATACATAATTACTCCATTCTATAGGAAAATTCTCTCCATTTGTTGATGGGCTGTAAACTCCGGGTAATAAATGTATTATATTGTGATTTAAACTATCAGTATAAATTCTGGATAATGCACATTTTATTGTTTTTAATGGTTCAGCAGGAGATGTGCCACTATTAGTATTGTCTCCATCAACAGATACATAAAGGTCTGAATTTATTAAACTATCCTGTATGGAATGTAGTATATCAAATGTGAATTTATCAATTGGAGATGTATAATAATCAGTTGGAGTTAAAACAGTGAATGTATCTACAATTATATTTATTATATCACAATTTCTCGCAAAAATATCAACACCATAACCTTTACTATTTGTAGTATTATTTAGATATAAATTGCATCTGTTTTCATTATCAAAAATAAGATTAGAATTGTAATTACAGTAAATCCCACCACCATATTCAGAAGCAGAATTACCCGTTATTGTTACATTCTCTAAACTTGGGCTGGAAGTGTGACAGAAAATCCCACCACCTCTATCCCAAGCAATATTACCTGTTATTGTTACATTCTCAAAAGTCGGACTGGAACTACCACAGTAAATCCCACCACCAACACAACCATAATATCCCGTAGCAGAATTACCCGTTATTGTAACATTCACCAAACTCAGATTGGAATTACTACAGAAAATCCCTCCACCTGTCCTCGCAGAATTATCATTTATTGTTACATTCAGTAAAAATGGACTGGAACTACCACAGTAAATCCCACCACCTTCATGACCTGCAGTATTTCCACTAATTATTACATTAGTTAAACTCAGATTGTAATAATAACAGCAAATCCCACCACCTTCACGACCTGCAGTATTTCCACTAATTGTTACATTAGTTAAAATCGGACTGGAATAATAACAGTAAATCCCACCACCCCAATTAACCGCAGAATTACCTGTTATTGTTACATTCTCTAAACTCGGACTGGAATTATAACAGAAAATCCCACCACCATATTCAGTATCATTACCATTTTTTATTGAAATATTCTTAATATTTGATTCTGTTACATAATGAAACCTTAATACACCACTTAAACTATCTGCATCTAATATCGTATCTTCTTCTGAAATCCCTTCTAACGAAACATAATTACTCCATTCTATAGGAAAATTCTCTCCATTTGTTGATGGACTGTAAACTCCAGGTAATAAATGTATTGTATTATGATTTAAACTATCAGTATAAATTTTGTATAACGCACATCTTATTGTTTTTAATGGTTCATCTGGAGATGTGCCACTATTAGTATCGTCTCCATCAACAGATACATATAAATCAGCATTTATTAAACTATCTTGTATGGAATGTAGTATATCAAATGTGAATTTGTCAATTGGAGATGCATAATAGTCCGTTGGTGTCAAGACAGTAAAAGTATCAACAATAACATTTATTGTATCACAACCTACTGCAAAAATATCAGCACCATAACCTCTACTGTTTGTGATATTGTTTAGGTAAATATTGCACCTGTTTTCAAAATTGAATACAGGATTGGAATTAGGAAGACAATAAATCCCACCACCGGAAGAAGCAGAATTACCTGTTATTGTTACATTATTTAAACTCAGACTACAATCAATCTCACAATAAATCCCACCACCAATCAAGTCTGCAGAATTACTTGTTATTGTTACATTCTCTAAAGTCAGATTCGAAGAACTACCAAGGCTAATCCCACCTCCCTCATCAGCAGAATTACCCGCTATTGTTACATTCACAAAACTCGCATTATGATAATGATAGAGGTAAATTCCACCACCACTACTAATAGCAGAATTACCTGTTATTGTTATATTCTCGAAACTCAAACTGGAATTATTACAGTAAATTCCACCACCCTTCGAACCAGCAGAATTACCTGTTATTGTGACATTCGTTAAACTAGGGCTGGAATGACTGCAGTAAATCCCACCACCATAATTAGAACTATTACCTGTTATTGTGACATTCTCTAAACTCGGAGAGGAATTATTCCTGCAGCAAATACCACCTCCATCATCAACAGCACTATTACCTGTTATCGTTAAATTCTCTAAACTTGGGAAGGAAGAATTTTTACAAGTTATTCCTCCTCCTGTATTATCTGGATATGAGCCACCACCTTGTCCATTTGTTAAAGTAAAACCAGTTAACACTACTGTGGAATCTTCGCCATTTTCAAAAGTTACAACACTTCCATTTTGGTTACCATCAATAATAGTTTGTGAAATATAGGAAGTATCATGTGTAGTATAAAATAAGGAAGCAACAGTTATATTCTTTCCATTGAAGTTTATATTTTCAACATAAGTTTCTGGTTGAACAAGAACAGTATCACCATTGATGGCAGTATTTATTCCTGCTTGGATTGTTGGATAGTCACCAGGGACATTAATAATAGTTGCATAAGTAATATTTGCTATAAAAAAGAAAAGTAGTAAAGTACATAAATTAATTGTTTTTCTCATAATTTTTATCTCAATTTTAAAATTTTATTGTCCTTATTTAATTCCTTCATAAGAATTATTTGAATATCCTATCCAATTATATAAGTGTTAATCATGTCTAACAAAATAGGGCACATATCTTTGAAATACTTATCGCAAACAATTCATTAATCTTAATTAAATACTAACACTATCAAAAAAAAGAAATCACTCTGATAAATAATATTTATATCAATTTTTTTTGTTTCATAAATAATAATTTGTAGCAATAATTATGTCATAATATTTTATTTATTTATCATTTCCTCCCCGACAAATCATTTGGAAAATAAAAGAAATTTAAAATAACTAAAACAATTAATAAAGAAATGAATAAATTTTTTTTTCTTTGTCAAGTTTATTTTTCTTCTTTGGTTTATTTAAATTTAATTTTAGAAATGTTATATTAATTAAGTCACATAAATATACCTTGACTTAATCAAGCCATTTTCAAAATCTTTAATCAAATTAAATAACTCGTATATTTTCAATAAAATAATAAATTTTGAGTAATTTTTTATGTCTGAAAATAAAGAACTTTATCCAACCTTTACTTTCACAGCAGTTGATATAGAAACAACTGGGCTTGACCCAAAACATGATAATATTATAGAAATTGCTGCAGTGAAGTTTAAGGACAATAAATTAGGAAAAACATTTCAATCATTTATAAATATTGGAAAACCTCTTCCGAGTTTCATAAAATCTCTTACTCATATTTCTGATGAAGACCTGATAAATGCTCCTTCACAAAAAATGGTTCTTTCTGATCTTCTAGATTTTATTGGTAATGATATTCTCTGCTTTCATAATGCAATGTTTGATAGAAATTTTATTAATTCTGCTTTGGAGCAATCCACACTTTTACACTTAACAAATAAAATATACGATTCATTAGAGATTTCGAGAATATTTACTCCTCATTTAAAATCACATTCTTTATCCGCTTTATGTCAGAATTTTAAAATCCAGACCGAAACTTTCCACCGTGCTGATATGGATGCAAAAGTTACTGGTGAACTTCTTGTTAAACTAACCAAATTTATTTGTGATAACTTTGAAATTGGCATAATTTATAAAATAGCTGAAGTTGCAGAACTTGCACTATTGCAAACTCACCTTCATGAATATCTTTCTCTTCTACATACTTTCTTGACTAAAACATCTTTGAAACGAAAGAAAAAGAAAATTAAACAAGATTTCTTTCCGCTTACAAATTTTACATCAAATTTGGAAAAAGAAGCATTACCATTAAATCAATTCAGTGAAAATGAAATATTAGGATTTTTTGAAAATGGTGGTCAGCTTGCTGAAAATTTTGAAAATTACGAATACAGGCAGGGACAGATTGACATGACCGCATGGGTAACTGAATCTTACAAAGATGGCAGAATTTTACTAATTGAAGCAGGAACAGGTGTTGGTAAATCGCTCTCATATCTGATACCATCAATATTTTTCTCAAAATTTGCTAAACAAAGAATTATCATCTCTACTAACACAAAAAATTTACAAGAACAACTCTTTTATAAAGATATTCCTGCTATTCAAAATGTTACTGATCTTACCTTTGCTGCTTCATTACTTAAAGGGAGAAAGAACTATTTATGTTTAAGAAAATGGAATGACATCATCTCTGATATTGCTGGTCATCTCTCGCCTTATGAAGCAAAATTCTGTCTCAATCTAATTATATGGGCAGAAAATACAAATACAGGTGATATTGAAGAAAATCACTCATTCCATCCATCACAAAGTTCCTTATGGCAAAAAACAGCTGCAGATGGTAATTACTGTTATGGAAGAAAATGCCTCTTTTTCAATAAATGTTTTGTAATGAAAATACGCCAACAAGCAGAAAAATCTAATCTGGTTATTGTTAATCACTCTTTGTTATTATCTGATGCTGTAAGTGAAAATTCTGTTCTTGGAAATTACTCACACTTGGTTATTGATGAAGCACATAACTTACCCCAAACTGCTGCAGTCCACTTTGGATTTTCTATCAACATTTTCGATATGCTTAATATTTCCAGAAAAATATTAACAAAAGGGGATTTCCAATACGGTATTGCAAATAATATAAAAATTGCTGTTGTGAAAAGCACAATGCCAGATGAAAAGAAAAAAGTATTAAAAAGTATGATGGATGATTTTGACGAACCCATTAATAATTTTGAAAAAATAAGCATTGAATTCTTTAAAAATATAAATCATATTGTTATTGAAAATGGAAGTTATGGAAAACTCCGTTTTAAAGACCTTTCAATATTCGACTCATCAAAAGAGTTAGTTGAAGAGATTAACTATTCTATTTCTGAAATTTTCAAACTCACAAATTCAATATATAAAGAACTTTCAAACACCAGTCCAAACATCTTCCCTTTTTATGACCAAAACATTTCAGATTTAGAAGGCATACTTAATCAGATTGATGAAATACAAATTAAATTTCAACACACATTTGCACCAGATTTTGAGAACTTTGCTTTCTGGCTTGAGACAAGTGATAAAGAATTTAACGCTGACCATCTTCCGCATTGTTCAATAGTTTGTGCTCCAATTGAAGTAAATCAGAGTTTATATGATTTCTTCTGGTCAAGATTAGAAACCACGATTTTAACATCAGCTACAATTGCCATTCGAGATGAATTCAAATTTTATAAATCATTAACTGGATTGGATAAAATTGAAGAGAATAAACTGATGGAATACATTGCATCATCACCATTTGATTATCCTAAACAGATGATGGTCTTAATACCTGATTTCCTTCCCAATCCGCAGGATACTTTTTTCTCATCGCAAGCTGTATCTTTATTGAAAGAGATAATTTCAGCTCATAATCGCGGCACTTTGGTGCTTTTTACTTCACACAAAGATCTTGGTTTTGCTTTTAATACATTATCTGATTCCATATCTGAGCAGAGAACCACATTGCTTGCGCAAGGTAAAACTGGAACGCGAACAAGTATTTTGGATGCATTTCGTAAAGAAGAAAATTCAGTTCTCCTTGGAACAAGAAGTTTCTGGGAAGGAGTTGATGTGCCTGGTAAATCACTTGAAATACTTATACTATACCGTTTACCTTTTCTTGTTCCTACAGAACCATTGGTTGAAGCATATACTGATAAATTGAGGAAAGAAGGGAAAAATGCATTTCTTTTTTACATCCTGCCAATTTCATTATTGCATTTCAAACAAGGATTTGGAAGACTAATTCGTAATAAGACAGATAAAGGTGTGGTAGTAATCCTTGATAGCAGAATATTCAAAAAAGACTATGGAAAATATTTTATAAAGGTAATGCCTTTGGAACCGATTAAAATTACTTCCAGTCTTGAACTCACAGATTACATAACTGAATGGTTTGAGAAATGATATTAATCATAGAAAAAATCATCTGAATAAATCATTTAAACATATGTATACAAAAATAAGGAATCAAATCATGCATAATGTTTTGAAAAAGCTATTATCTTTTTTATTTTATTTCTCTTTATTATTGATAATGAGTTCAAGTTTGAATTCAGAAACTTCTGAACTTCCCTTCAAAATTGGAGAAAAACTTATCTTTCAAGTAAATTATGGTATCCTGAATGGTGGAACTTTCACTATGTCTATTGCTGAAGATGACTCAATTTCAGACCATAAATGTTATCATATAAGATCAACAACCAAAACAAATAAATTCTTTGACATGTTCTACAAGGTTAGAGACGAAATTGATTCTTATTGGGATGTGGAAAAATTAGTTTCAAGAAAATATGTTAAGAAACTATCTGAAGGACATTATAAGCAATATAGAATTCATCATTACTTTCCCGAAGATACTCTCACTCAGTATGTGAAACACCGTAAAGGAAAGACAATTAAAAAAGAATTCAAATGCCTCCCCAATGCACAAGATGCACTTTCAATTTTCTATTATATTCGTTTACATGATTTGAAAGTTGGGAATTCAATCTATGTAAATGTAACTGCAGATGGAAGGAATTATGTAACAAAAGTAATGATTGAAAAAAAAGAAAAGTTAAAAACAATTTTTGGGAAAAAGGATTGCTATAAAGTTCATCCAGTTTTGGAAGAAGGTGAGACAATATTTAAACAAACTGGTGAGATGTATGTCTGGTTCACCGCTGATGAATTTAAAATTCCTGTAAAACTTGTAAGTGAAGTTAAATATGGAAAATTCTCATTTAGATTGAAAGATGCAAAAAATGTTGGTTTGAAAATTAGAAAATGAAACTTAGGACTGGATACTTGAAACTGGAAACTGGAAACTTGCCTGTCCACCGAAAGCATAGCGAAGGTGGGATACTTAATTACTTAATGACACACCAAAGGTGCTTATGACAGCGAACAAAGTGAGCCTTCTGACGGCTTCAGCCAATATGACAGCGTAGCATTATTACATTTATGACCAAATACAAACTTACTGATTTTGACTATCATCTGCCTACAGAGAGGATTGCTCAATTTCCTTCAAAAAAAAGGATTGATTCAAAATTAATGATTCTTGATCGAGCCAATAATAAAATTAATATTGATAAATTTTTTAATATAATCAATTATATAGATGAATCTGATCTACTTGTATTGAACGAAACTAAAGTTATTCCAGCCCGTTTAGAAGGTTATAAACCAACTGGTGGTAAAATTGAAATCTTACTTTTAGAACAAGTTGATAAATGTATTTGGAAATGTCTTATAAAACCTGGAAGGAGATTAAAAATTGGAAGTACATTTATATTCAATAAAGGCACTCTTATTGGCAAAATCATCGAGTTCAAAGAACACGGAGAAAGAATTGTTGAATTTTCATTTGAAGGAGATTTTTTTGATATATTATATAAAATAGGCAAAGTGCCTCTTCCACCTTATATAAAGAGAGATGATACAAGATTAGATAAAACTCGCTATCAGACTGTTTTTGCAAAAGAAGATGGTTCTGTAGCAGCCCCAACAGCTGGTTTGCATTTTAGTAATAATCTGTTGAAAAATATCAAAAAAAAGGGGATAGAAATTGTTACTGTAAATCTAAAGATCGGTTTAGATACCTTCCGTCCTGTATATACACCCAGGATAGAAGACCATAAAATGCATAAAGAGTATTGTGAAATACCAACTAATACTGCTGGCAAAATTAATTTATCAAAAGAACAAAGTAAGAAAATTGTGGCAGTTGGAACAACTACTGTTCGTACCTTAGAAAGCTTTTTCCAAAATGGAAAATTAAATTCAGGTAAGAAATGGACTGATATTTTTATTTATCCTAGTTATAAATTCAAGGTTGTAGATAAATTGCTCACTAATTTTCATTTGCCAAGATCCACTCTGCTTATGCTTGTATCTGCATTTGCAGGTTATAATTTTATCATGAGTGCTTATCAGAAAGCAATTGAGGAAAATTTTAGATTTTATAGTTATGGCGATGCAATGTTGATTTTATAAAGTGGCAGTAGAGGGAGCAGGAGCAGTGGTAGGAGCAGCAGTGGCAGGAGGCAGGAGCAGTGGCAGGAGGCAGGAGCAGTGGCAGTGGCAGGAGCAGCAGCAGTGACAGATGCAATCCCCCAAAATAATAAAAGTCTTTTCGCGTTATTTCGCGTCTCTGATCGGATTGGGGATTCGCGGTTAAATAAATGAAAATAAAATTTTATAATAAAACTGATTCTACAAATCTTGAAGCCAAAAGGCTTATTAATAGTGATAAGATTTTTAATGATACTGTATTAGTTGCAAAAATTCAAACCTCAGGAATTGGTCGCTTAAATAGAGAATGGATTTCCACCAAAGGTGGATTATGGTTCACAATGGTTTTTCCTAACCAAAATTTCAATTCTTCAGTCACGATTTTCACCAGCATTATTCTACATAAAATTCTCTTATACTTTTTCCCTGATGCTCCATTAATGATAAAATGGCCTAACGATATATTATGGAATAGAAAAAAATTAGCCGGTATCCTCTGTTCTAATCTTAGAAATTCATCAATTATTGGAATCGGTTTAAATATTAATCAAAAAATGATGCCGAAAGAAATTGATGAATTAGCAACATCATTATATATTGAATCAAATAAGAAAACTAAAATAAAAAAATTTTTACAAATACTTTTAGAACAATTTGAAAATGAACTTCAGATATATTTGAACGAAGGTTTACATTTTTTTAAATCTTATTATAAAAAATATGATTATTTATATGGAAAAAGTATCTCAATTAACATTCATAAAAATAAATGGAATGGTAAAGCAATTGGAATTTCTGAAAAGGGTGAGTTAATATTAAGAATTGATAATAAAGAAAAAAAATTCTTATCTGCGGATAAAATTGACATATTAGGTGAATTAGTAAATTAGTGAACTGGTGAATTAGCTAATTGGCGAATTAATTATTAGTTTGCCAATTAACCAGATTATTAAAATCTTTAATCTTTTAATCTTTAATCTTTATTATCAGCCCCAGTAGCTCAGAAGGATAGAGCAGCGGTTTCCTAAACCGTTGGTCGGAGGTTCGAATCCTCTCTGGGGTATCAATCTTTTCCATACAAAAAGACGACCAGTTTACGAGCAGTGTTTTCCCAGTTAACCAATCAGATTTTTTACCTTAGCATTATCATCTTTCGCACTTTATTATAATTATCCGTTTTCCCATCAAAGGCGGATACTCCCTTGGCAGACATTTTATAGAAATAGATTCCGCTTGGAACTGCTCTTCCTTTTTCATCTTTCCCATCCCAAAATACACAATGAGAACCGGATTTCATTTTAGAGTCAATAAGAGTTTTTATTTTCTGTCCTCTGATATTATAAATCTCAATAGAAATCTTTGAATTCTCCCTAAGAGCATACTTGATCGTTGTCGCCTGATTGAATGGATTAGGATAGTTTTCACTAATATATGTAGATAGTGGGTAAAGAATTTCATCATCTATTCCAAATGGAATAACAGTAACTACAATCGTGTCCGGTTCAGAATAGATTATTCCATCATCAACTATCAATATAAACGCATAATCCGTAGAATCACCAACTGTGGGAGTTGTAAAGGTTGGATTTACTATCGTGGAATCCGAAAGTGTGATTCCAGCAGGAGCACTCCAATCATAATTTATACTTCCACCATATGGATCATATGAATCTGAACCATCTAATGTTACTAATACTCCCATATTTGCTGTCGTATCTGTGCCGGCATCCGCCACTGGATAACAGTTAACTGCTACAACAAAATCGTCTGCCATTAAATAATCGTCATTAATACTTACGCATTGAACAGCAAGATAAATATTTTGACCAGCGTAAGAACTAAGGTCATAATAATATTCTGTCCAGGATATAGGAGCCCCGCTTACTGAATCCAAAGTTGTTGTGAAATCACTTATATTATTGCCGGTTGTAGATAATCTTACATTAAAATCTTGGTTTGCTGGGTACCATGAGCGCGCCCAGAAGGAAAAATTAATCATAGAATTATCTGACAGACCTAATTGTCTTGTGATAAGCCAGTCATCACTTCCTGCGGGATTCGCCTGCACCCCTATACATTTGACGCCGGTATGATGTTCACCGTATCGTTTCCATTTATTACCGTCTCCATCATTATCTATTATAGTCCAATCATACTTTGAATATTCAAATCCACTAAAGAGAGGATATACATAAGAAGATGTGTTTGGTATGAAACCGATAATTGCTTGCTGATCGTTTGTATAATTATGAGTTCCGGGACATAAACTATTCAGATAATAATATCCATCATAAGAACCGGACCATCCCCAGTTAAAATGAAAATAGTTCGTACTTTGATAGCCATCACATACAAAAGCATGACCAGATGGGCTTGCTGGATTTACGCCTGCGTATAGCATTGGTCGGCTATTATCAAGTTCATACTTTAATAGATTTTCCCAGTCCAAAACCAAATAATCTGCTTTATAAACAAGTTGTAATGAAGTATCATAATTGAAATATGTTCTTAAGGCGATTATTGCAAAAACGATACTCGCCCCGGATCCACTGGGTCCATAATCCATATCAACTGCTATGCCAGAATGATAAAGAAGTGTTGCAATAGGCATATTGCTTGAACTAATATAATCCGGCATATTCATCCAATCGTAGTTTGTTGTACTGAAATCGGCAGACAAACTACCATAAGTAGTATGAATGTAACTATGTAAACTTACACCAGGCATAGGGTGATTATGATATTTCATAACTTGCCCCATAGCAGTAGCAACGCAACCTGCATAAGCATGCCCGTTGGGACCAGAAATATCTGCAGGACAAAGTTCGTTATACGGCCAATTTTGGTTCCAGGTAGTTGATAGCAAGGGTAATACATCTTTCCCATTATCAAAGCCAGAAAAATCCTTTCCAAGAATATTCTGCCACAAATCAATCGTTTCACTATTATCAATATTTTGAGTAATTACATAATCAATTTGCCGATGATAATTGTCCATCCACTCCTTTACTGCAGGATGAGTAATGTCTTCTTTTGCTTCAGATATAAAAGAGTATCCGAGAATCGGAATTGTAGCATCATCCGCAGATACAATTACAAAGCCACCCGGTTCAAATGTAAAAATATAGAAACTTGGGTGATTGTTATACTCTTTCGTAAATATTTCTTTGACATCAAAGTGATTTATCTCTTTGGGTGACCAATATTCATACCAATTATTAGCAATCTCTTTAGCTGTTTCAACATCTACAAAATTTCCATAAAGATTAATGGTAATAAGCATAAATAAGAGAGATACTACGGTTAATATCTTTTTCACTGACACCTGTCCGCCGTCCCGATTCCATCGGGACTTTGCCAGGCAGGAATCATGATTTTTACTTGGTTTTAACATCTTTCCTCCTTCAAATTTTTTAGAATACTAAAAAAAAATTTAATAATATAACGTCAATTTTTTTATTCTTTTCTTCCTGACCAAAATATTTTGATATTTGTTTCCAATGAGATACCCACACTTTTGTAAGACTTTCATTCTAAAGCAATCAAAATTTTTCCGCCTGTTTGTGGGCTAACTTCCCAATTGTCATAAGGTTAGCCCACAGTTTCATCCCCTTTCTAATCGGGGAGTGGGTAAAAGATAAAAAAATCCAAAATTAACCCCTTTTCATCCTTTTCACCCTTCGCAGTATGCTACGGAGAACGGGCGTAGTCACGATATTTCGGGACGGAGAACTAGCAGGGGTTTTTAGAGTGGACTCATATATACAATCAAATGATATATTGAAAATAAAATTAGAATCCAAAAATCTTGACATTGATAAATAGAGCAAATTTCTCATAAAAATTATGAGAAACAGAAAAATTGAGATAAAATATATTTCTCCTCAGATAGATAATGGCAAATATCCTGTAAAATGGGAAATTGACATTCCTTTTTGTGTTACAGTTTCAATTGATTCTATTGGTGAGCCTTATAGAGTCTATCTCAAACATAAAAAACAAAATGATAAACATTGGCAATCTATTGAAATGAATCAAATTGAGAATGATAAATTCAAGGGAGAATTTATTGCTGAGCATATTGGTTTATATTTCTACACAATTGAGGTAAATTCTGATGGAAAGAGTTTCAAATATAAAAGAACTCTTTCTGTTTACTTTCATCGTCCACAAGCACGTTTTGCTTCCTGGTATGAAATGTGGCCCAGATCTCAGGGAAAAATTGAAGGCAAAAGTGCGACATTCAAAGATATGGAATCACGACTACCTGAAATTCATAAAATGGGATTTGATACACTTTATCTTGCCCCAATCTATCCTGTAGGTCGCATAAATAAGAAGGGACCAAATAATTCTCTTATAGCTGGACCCAATGACCCTGGCAGTCCATTTTCAATAGGAAATGAATGTGGCGGTCATAAAGCCATCAATCCAGAACTTGGCACATTAAGTGATTTCAATAAATTTGTTAAAAAGGCAAATCATATGGGAATTGAAGTTGTGCTGGATATTGCCTTGACCTGTTCCCCAGACCATCCTTATGTGAAAGACCATCCTGATTGGTTTTTCTATAATGATGATGGAACTATTAAGTATGCTGAAAATCCCCCTAAAAAATATCAAGATGTCTATCCATTGAATTTCTATCCAAAAGATAAAGATGAAATGTGGAATGAGATGAAATCAATCTTCCTCTTCTGGATAAAGCAAGGGGTAAAAACTTTTCGGGGTGATAATCCACATACAAAACCAGTAGAATTCTGGGAATGGCTGATACAAGAAATTCAAGCTGAATATCCTGAAACCATCTTTCTGGCGGAAGCATTCACCGAACCACAAATGATGAAACTTCTGGCAAAAATTGGCTTTACACAATCTTATACATATTTTACCTGGCGAAACACCAAACAAGAACTGACTGAGTATTTAATTGAACTCACTCAATCTGAGATGAAATACTATTTTCGTGGGAATCTGTTTACCAATACGCCAGACATCTTAATGCCTTTTCTACAAAAGGGAGGCAGACCCGTATTTAAAATAAGAATCGCACTTGCCACTACATTATCATCGATTTATGGAATATATAACGGTTTTGAACTTTGTGAAAATAAAGCAATCTCCGGAACGGAAGAATATATGAATTCTGAAAAATATCAATATAAAGTCTGGGATTGGGACCGTCCGGGAAATATTAAAGATTATATTACTAAACTCAATAGAATAAGACAAGAAAATTTAGCACTCCATTATTACAGGAATTTAGAATTTTATAAGTCATCTGACGAGAATATAATCTTTTATGGAAAGACCTCTTATGATAAGAAGAATACAATTTTTGTTGCCGTGAATTTAGACCCATTTAATACTCATAAAAGCATACTAAAAATACCGATTAATCAATTCGGGATTTCTGAGAATGAGGAATATAAAATAGAAGAACTGATTACTGGAAAGATTTTCAGATGGAAGGGTGCTGAGAATGAGGTTAAACTGAATCCAAATGAAGAACCAGCGATGATTTTCAAAATTAAAAAGTAAAAGTAAAAATGAAATTAGCCCCCGCCTTTTCACCCTTCGTCCCGATTGAATCGGGACTACGCCTGTCCGCCGTAATACTATGGAAGGCGGGGAGAACGGGCGTCAAACAACGGAAATGCAAGCGAATTTACACGAATGAGCACGAAATTAAAATATTAATAAGACAAAATTATGCTATTATTTTGGTGTCTTTGTGACTTCGTGTCTTTGTGGTGAAAGGATTTACAGATGAAACACTCATGTCCCGAAAACAAATCGGGACACAAAGGAGCACGAAAATTACATTAGAGTTGTTGAATTAATCATGTTTTTAATTTTTTTCTTTGTGTCTTTGTGTCCATTCTCCGTAGCAGTAGGACTGCTACTGCGAAGGATGAACCTTTGTGGCGAAGGGATTTTCATATGAAAGTTACAATGATTGCAAGAGAATTTCCACCAAATGTTTATGGTGGAGCAGGTGTTCATCTTCGGTATCTGGTGCAAGAACTAAGAAAAATGATTTCAGTTGAAGTCAGATGCTTTGGTGAGCAAAATATTAATGAAAAGAATTTTAAAGTAAGAGGTTATCATGCCTGGGAATCACTTACAGGTGATCCACAAATTGGCAAAGCCTTGCAAACGATTTCCGCAGATTTGTCTATCGTAAATGACCTTATTGATTCAGATATTGTCCATACTCATACCTGGTATGCATCTTTTGCAGGTTATTTAGCTAAGTTGCTTTATAGAAAACCTCTTGTTGTGACCTGTCATAGTTTAGAGCCACTCCGTCCATGGAAAGAGGAGCAACTTGGTTCAGGGTATAAACTGAGCAGTTGGGTTGAAAAATTAGCCATTGAATCCGCTGATAGGGTTATTGCTGTCTCTAAAGTGATGAAGAGGGATATTCTGAAATTTTTTGATATTCCCTCAAAAAAAATAAAGGTTATTTATAATGGCATTGACCTCAATAAATGGAAAGAAACCAAAACAGATTTTACACTTAAGGAATATGGGATCAAAGATGAATATGTGCTTTTTGTGGGCAGAACAACTAAGCAAAAAGGAATGATCTACCTTATTGAAGCAGCCAAAGATATAAATGCGAATGTCGTATTTTGCACAAGTGCACCTGATACAAAAGAAGTTGAGGATGAAATTCGCAAAAAACTAAAAGGCACAAAAAATACACTCTGGATAAATAAATTACTCAAGGAAGAGCAATACATAGAACTTTATAGTAATGCCTCAGTTTTTGCTTGTCCATCAATTTATGAACCATTTGGTATAATAAATTTAGAAGCAATGGCATGTAAGACACCAGTTGTAGCAAATGCTGTTGGCGGGATTAAAGAAGTTGTGGTTGATGGAAAAACTGGATTCTTTGTTGAACCAGCTAATCCCAAACAGCTTGCAGAAAAAATGAATCTCCTTTTGAAAGATAAAAAATTAGCAAAAATATTTGGAGAAAATGGCAGAAAACGAGTTGAAAAATATTTTGATTGGAAAATAATTGCAAGACAAACAATGAAATTATATGAAGAGATTCTTCATTAATTTGTATTGTGTATTGTGATTATATAAAAAATTGGTGATCTAACACTCCCGATATATTGGGATAAAATCAATCTAAATACAAGGCTGTCACGGGCCACACCGTGACAGAGAAGTATTACCGATTTGTAACATCAGTAAGTTCTGCCAATTTTTCTGCAATCTCATCTGTTAGCATCTCTTTTTTATATTTCCACTCCCAGTTACCTATTGCAGTTCCGGGGGTATTCATCCTTGCATCAGAGTCAAGGCAAAGAAGGTCTTGCAATGGAATGATTGCCCATTTTGAGGGAGTGGAAAAAGCCAATTTTATCATTTCCCAGCAGATATTTCTTCCATCATAGTTTACATAATCAATTACATTTTTATAGATTTTTTTCTCATACCTTTCAATATACCTAAACCATCCAAGAGTTGTATCATTATCGTGAGTTCCTGTATATATAACGCTATTCTTTTCATATTTATGGGGTGGCATATCATTCTCTCCAAATGAAAACTGCAGGATTTTCATTCCAGGAAATCCAAACTTTTCTTTCAGTTTAATAACTTCTGGAGTAATTACTCCCAGGTCTTCAGCGATTATAGGCAATTTGCCCAGAGATGTCCCAATCACAGAAAAGAATTTTTCACCTGGCCCTTTTCTCCAATTGCCATTGATAGCAGTTTTTTCTCCATAAGGTACAGCCCAATATCTGACAAATCCGATGAAATGGTCAATTCGTGCATAATCAACCATTGTGAAAAGATATTTTATTCGTCTCTGCCACCAGCCATATTCGTCTTGCTGCATTTTTTCCCAGTTGTAAATCGGGTTGCCCCATAATTGACCTGTTTCAGAAAAGCAATCTGGTGGTGTACCTGCAACTACAGTCGGATTCCCTTTTTCATCTATAAGAAATAAATCTCTATGTGTCCAGAAATCAGCACTATCAGACGAGACATAAATCGGTATATCGCCGATAATTCTTATTCCTTTGTTATTTGCATAAAGTTTAAGTTCTGCCCATTGACAAGTAAACTTAAATTGAATAAATTTATGAAAGGCGATTTCATCTGATAGTTTGTTTCGCCATTTTTCTATTGCATTTTTCTTTCTTAAGAGGATTTCCTTATCCCATTTGTTAAAGGTAATTTTTCTAAAGTAATCTCTTAATGAAGCAAACAAAGCAAAATCTTCTAACCAATATCTATTTTCTGTGCAGAATTTTTCAAAATTTTCTTTATCTTTCTTGGATTTTCTTGCTTGAAAGTTTATGAATGCTTTCTTTAGAATTTTACTTTTGAATTTAATTACTTTTTCAAATTCAACTTTTTGGGCATTGAATTCTGATAGGTTTGATAAGTCTTTCTCATCGAGATAACCATCATCCTTCAGTTTTTCAAGACTTATAAGTAGAGGATTCCCAGCAAAAGCAGAAATAGGATTATATGGAGAATTTCCAGAACCCGGATAATTTAAAGGTAAGATTTGCCAGAGTTTCTGCCTGGCTTTTGTGAGGAAATCTACAAAATTATATGCTTCCTCACCAAAATCACCTATACCATACTTACCGGGCAGTGAAGTTGGATGTAGCAAAATCCCGCTTGATCTTTGGATTTTCATTGATAATACCTCTCTTTCTTCTGCAAGTCAGAAAAAATATCAGTTTCCTGATTTTGATTATTCAAAAATATGAATTTTGTAAAATGGAATATAAAAATAAAATTTATTATTAATAACATCTGTCAATATTTTTTAGTTGAAATATGACTTTCAAGTTACAGGTTATGTTTTAGGAAACAGTCTTGTTTATCTAATTTCTTTATATTAGCGATGAATTTCAATTCGTCACTTATGGAATTTTCTGGGTGTCTTTTGAAAAACTTGACACCATAAATAATCAAAACACGAATATGTCATCCTGATAGGAGATGGTAGATGAAAAAAGTAAGAACATTTGCAGCTAAATTAGCACACGCTACTGAAGGAAAAGCAAAAAAAATATGCCCTATATGTAATACTGAAATTAAGGTCATCAAATTAATTCGTAATAAACACAATGATGGAAGATGGGCACCAAAGAGAGAGCTTGTTAAAATTTGTAAATGTAATGAAGAGGAAATCTTAGCATAAAATAGCTTGTAACAATTCGCACTTATATAATTTATTATCCTCTTGTTTGTTATTGATGAGAGGATTTTTAAATAATTGTAATGAGTTATAAAAGGATATATTAATGAAAAAATTAACTTTATTTATATTTTTTTTACTTATATCATCTTCAATATGTTATTCACAATCTAATTTACAGGAGAATGGTTTTCTAATTCTAAATGTTGGCAACAGTGCAAGTATGACAGGAAAAGGTGAGGCTGTCTCAGCAACTTCTGGAGATGCAACTATTTTCTGGTATAATCCTGCTGCTGTGCAGATAAGTCAATACTCCAATTTTTGTTTCTGCCATAATAGTTATCTATTTGATAATAAAATTGAGAATGCTTCTCTTATAGTAAAAAGGGGTAATAAAAGCTATGGATTGGGAATTGTTTATCTTAATTATGGTAAATTAGATAAAACTGATGGGGTTGGTAATATCATTGGAGAATATCATCCAATTGATATTGTCATTGCAGGTAATTATGCTATGCGTATTTCTCCCTATTTTTCTTTTGGTTCAAATCTCAAAATTGTATATGAAAAAATTGATACAGAATCTTCTCTTGGATTTGGAACAGATTTAGGTGTAATATACGACTCGTTTATCAAAGGCTTGAACTTGGCGTTTGTTCTACAAAATATTGGGCTCTCTACTAAAATGGATAACGAAAGAATAGAATTTCCATTATCCTACAAAATTGGCACTTGCCAAGAATTAAATATCTCAAAACAGTCAAAGTTATCTATTTCGTCTGACCTAATAAAATATGAAAACGAGGATATAAAATTAAATTTGGGTTTTGAATATGCATTTGGAGAAGCTATTTATACTCGTTTAGGATACAAAGTAAATTATGATGAAGAGGATTTTTCTACAGGTCTTGGTATTAAAATAAACCATTACAAATTTGATTATTCTTTTACCCCATTTCAAAGTGATCTTGGGAATGTACATCGTCTTTCTATATCTTATGATTTTTTTTGATTTTAATTCGACGCAGAAAAATACAGATCTAACAAAAAAACGCTGATAAATATTTTTTCCTTTTAATTCATAATATAATTTTCTGTGTTCTTCAGGGTCTTTAGTCCGCGTTCTTCTGCGTGCTATTCTTTACAAGGAATTATATGAAGAAGTTAATTTTTGCATTTTTTCTATGTATTCTTTTATCAACCTTATTGCAAGCTCAACTTGTATCAAATAGAGAAATCATTGTTCGGTTTTCCCAAAAGGCTGAGTCAAAGAATTCATTAACTGGAATATCTGATTTTGATAATGCTATTGTTAAATACAATGTAAAAAAAATCACCTCGATTCTTGAAGACAAAGGGTTTTATATATATCATATTTTATGTGAGAAAGAAATTGATTTTGAAGAATTTGAAAATTTAGCTAATACAAAATCTGAAATCATTTATACTCACCCAAATTATCTTAATAAGCTGCTATCTATTACACCCAATGATCCAAGATACTATGATCAAAAGTGGGGTTTAGAAGCTATAAAAGCTAATAAAGCCTGGGAAATCCAAAAAGGCAATGAACAAGTTATAATTGGTTTAATTGATTCTGGTGTTGATTATAATCATCCTGATTTGAGAAACAATATATGGATAAATCTTAACGAAATCCCTGATAATGGAATTGATGATGATAACAATGGGTTTGTCGATGACTGGCAGGGTTGGGATTTCACTGATACTGAAATTTTAGATGCTCTTGGAGATTGCAGAGAGAGAGACAATGACCCAATGGATGACCTTGGTCATGGCACTCATTGTGCGGGTATTATGGGAGCCCAGACTAATAATAATATTGGGATTGCAGGAGTTTCCTGGTTTTGTAAAATAATGAACATTCGTGCTGGATTTTGCACAACTGCCGGTGGTTATCTTGAAGATGATGATGTGTCTTCTGCAATAATTTATGCTGCTGATAATGGTGCTCAGATAATAACTATTAGTTGGGGTGATACAGAACTATCTCCTGTAATTCGAGATGTTTGCCAGTATGCTTTTGAAATGGGAGTAGTAATTATTGCATCTGCTGGAAATGAAGCTGGGGTCGGATTGTTATATCCTGCTGCCTTAGATAATACAATATCTGTTACTGCAGTTGATGAAGACCTTTCTTTATGTTCCTTTTCAAGTTATGGAGAAGGAATCGACCTATGTGCTCCCGGACTTGATATTCTAAGTACTTATTTAAATAATGATTATAGAGGAGAAAGTGGGACATCTATGTCTGCTCCTTTTGTAGCTGGTGCTGTGGCACTTCTTCTATCACAAAATCCATTGCTAACTAATGAGAAGATCAATGATTTGCTTAAACATTCATGTGATGATCTTGGAGACAAAGGATATGATAATCAGTTCGGTTATGGAATTATAAATATTGAAAAACTCCTCATTAATTCAACAATTGGCAACCAACCTGAAGCAAAAATATCCTTTCCAGAATATGATGATGGATTCTATCAAAATTTTCCAATTACTGGTTCAGCTTACTGTCCTGAATTCTTTCATTATACAGTAACATTTACCGATAAACCAAATCCTGAGGAAAATGATTGGATGGATATTGCTACTCATAATCCAGCACCAATATATCACAACAATATTATTATAAATGACACATTAGCATTATTTAATACTGCTGGTCTTTCAGATACAACCTATTATCTTCGCTTATCCGTTAAAGACATTAATGGAAATAGCTTCATAGATATAATAAAAATTAGTATAGACAAATCCCCTCCTGAATTTATTGAAAATACTACATTAGTTAGCAACCGTTATAATTTTGATAAAGAGAATTACTATATTTTAACTATTACTGATGAACCTGTAAGATTTAAAGCTAATTGTTTTTCTCCAGATGTTGATAGTTTCTTTATTATTGAAAATAAATTTTCAAGAATTGCTTCTCTTAAGCTACCCGAGGATTTGCCTGATACACAGCTTTCATTCTCTATTGAAATCACTAATAAATCTGGGTTGTGTAATATAACTGAAGTCTTTCAGGATTCAATACATATTGATAATTCATCAATTGAAACAAGTGGGTTTGAAAAGTTATTAGAATATCCAAATGCAGGATATTTATGCCCAAATAATTATGATATAAATAATAATGGGAAGAAAGAATTAGTATTTATGGAATTCCCAGAAGAAGGTACTTACGGGCAGATAAAGTTTTGTGAAAAAAATAATAATGACCTAATTGTTAAATATACTATACCTGTTGAATTTCAGCCCTGGAGTATTGGCGATAGTAATGGTGACGGAAAATATGAAATACTGGGTAATATCGGAGATTCAATACTTATTTATGAGGCTACTTCTGAGGATACTTTTCCGAATAGTTTCATCTTTGGGAAAAGAGGTATTGGAGGATTATACGGTTGTACATTTCAAGATTTAAATGGTAACGGTACTGATGAATTATTAGTAAATACAATACTTGATTCTCAGAAAACGGCTTATAGAATTTATACCAGAATAAATAATAATTTTGTCTATGATGATTGTTGGCTATTAAACAAAACTCATACATATTCAAAAAATCAACTTACTCCACATATCCAATTTGGATATTTAGATGATGATGAAAAATTGGATATTTTGCTTTCTGACATTGATGGCGATATTCTTATTTATGAAGTGAAAGACACTTCTAATTTTATAATTGAACTTGTAGATACCTTATCTATCCCAATTTTTAATGCATACCATAATGGAATTGGAGATTTTGATGGAGATGGTAAAAATGAGTTTATTGTAGGTGGCTATAACGAAGATATTATAAATCCTAATAAACAAGTATGGTTTTATTCTGTCTTTGGTTCTACAGGTGATGACCAGTATGAAATGATAGATTATACAGAGATTTCCGGGGTATCATCAAAGAATGGAATTTGTATTGCTGATTTAGACCCAGATAATGATAACGGTGATGAAATAATCATTGCAGCTTCACCTGATATTTACATTTATAAACTGCAGTATGGGAAGCTTAAGCCAGTTTGGGTTGGTAATTCGTATCGTTCTTTTTATCCAGTTTCTTTAGACATAGATAATGATGGTATTGCAGAAGTTGCTTTCAATCAATATGATGTGCAAGATTCCCTCCGTTTGGTTTTATATCATTATCCGAATGAAATGAAAGAACCAGCTCCACAAAATTTTAGAGCAATACCTATTAATAAAAGCTCTGTTAGATTAAGCTGGCGTTCTATCACTGATATAAATTCATACAAAATCTATCGCACCTCATCATTTGATTCAATATCATTTTCTCTTGATGATACAATCAATACATTTATTGATACAAGCGTATTTGCGGATAGTTTTTATTTTTACCAGGCTTCTGCAAAAAAAAATAAAAATGAAAGCTATAAGACATTAAAAAAATTAGCAGTTCCTACTGACCCACCAATACTTGATTCTATAAAAATGATCTCTCTAAACTCATTGCAACTTGATTTTACTAGACCCTTGAATGAATCTTGTTTGAATATAGCGAACTATAAAATTGAAAACTTTGGATATCCAGAGTCTGCTGTTCTGGGTCAGAGTGGGAAAAGAATCCTATTAGGTTTTAGCAATTTATTCAGCGAAGCAAACTCTCCATATACAATAAAAATCCAAAGCTTTGAAGGTTTTTATCATACACCTATGTCCGATACAATAACTACATTCACTTTTGAAGAAGATGTTAACAGACCCTTTATTGAAGAATGTACATATCTAACTAAAAAGGAAATACAAATTACATTCAGCGAAAGCATTAAGGAATCTTCAGCAATTAATATAGATAACTATGAATTGATCTTTCCCGATGATGTAGAAGGATATGAAATTACTAATCTTACTTATGATAATAACAATGTTATTATTAAACTTTCAAAACCATTGAAACCAATAGGTAAGTCATATTTCATTAAAATCTACAATATAGAAGATCTGGCAGGAAACATAATTCTACCTGGAAAAAATTTTGTAAAAATCTCAATACCTATCCAAAATTTAGATGCTGTTCAAGTATTCCCCAATCCTGTCCTGGCAAACCAAAATAAACTATATTTCCAAAACCTACCCACCTCTGGCAAAGCTGATATATATATCTATAATTTTGCTGGAGAACCTGTGAAAAAAATTACTACTTCCAATCTTACAGAAGGATACAATACTGCAGAATGGAATCTTTGCAACTCTTCAGAAAAAAAAGTTGCATCTGGGATTTATTTTTATTTGATAAAATATAACGACAAAATTAAAAAAGGTAAAATTGGGATTATTAGATAAGAAGCGTATTGGGTTGAACTGATTCAACTGATTCAACTGATTCAACTGATTCAACAAGTTCAATAAGCATATAGGAGAAAGGTATTTTATATGATATCTTATGATTGGCAACAAAGAATAAAAAAGGACTGTAAAGATTTTCTAAATACTAAAATTCCAGATAATGATTATGATTTTGAAATCATATATAACGCATATCCAGAACGGATTAATGGAGAAATTCCTCAGTATGTAACTACATTTGTTGCAAAAGAATTAGCAAAGATAATTTCACGAAAACCAGATCAATTTATTGATTTTCTACAATTCATACAAAAGAATAAAGGTGATATAGGAAAAAAATTATTCAATATAATTATCCAAAAAACTGCTCTTAGAAACCCTGGCAAATATGACCAGATGTTAAAAGATTTAGTTAAAGAAACTAAAGATGAAAGTTCTTTAAAAAAAATATTTGATAATATTTTCTTCCCATTATTGAAGAAATATCCAGAAAAATATATTAATGCACTCATTGATTGGCTAAGATTTAATACTAATGATAATATAATAGAAAATATATTTAAAATTTTAAGTAATTATATCAAAGTTAACAAAGAAAAAGCAAGAGATGTTTTCGAAAGAGGTGAGCCCTTCTGGAATTCAGAAAATCATGCAATTCGTGCCGGTAATATAAAATTATTAAAAAGGATTTTCACGGTAAATTCTGACTTATATCATGAGATTTATAGTAGTTATCAATCTACTTATAATCCAAATTTTATTGAGATTTTAGCTTCTGCTGTGAGTGAAGATACAAAAATTATTAGACAACTTATTGAAAAATGGGATAAAAGTGGTAATATTAGAATAAAGAAGGCAGCAGCAATAGCGAACAAAAATATTGCAAAAATTAAGAAAAAATAATGACTTACGAATATATCTCAAAACAAGGACTTGAAAAGTTAAAGTCCAAATTACAACATCTAATCCAAGAAGAGCGACCTGATGTAATTGAGCAAATTGCTATCGCTCGTCAATTTGGAGATCTGAGCGAGAATGCTGAATACCATGCAGCTAAAGAAAGGCAACGATTTATTGAAGCTGAAATTTCTAAAATTCAACATAAAGTTTCAATCCTGAAAATCATTTATCCGGATATGGTTAACAAAAACGAAGTTAGATTTGGTGCAATAGTTGAATTGTTTGACTTAAATAAAAACAAATATGTTATTTATAAGGTTGTGGGTGAAGATGAAACAGGCAAAGAAAATAATATTAGAAAAATCTCTTGTAATTCACCAATAGCAAAAGCATTATTAGGGAAAAAAGTAGGTGAGGAAGTAAAAGTAAAAGCACCAGCAAGCATTATAAAGTATAAAATAATCAGTATAAAATATTAGGTGGACAATAATGAGCAAGCATAGAATTGCCTGGCTTCCAGGTGATGGTGTTGGTAATGATGTAATGGAAGCAGGAAAAATTATTCTTAATAAAATTAAATTAGCTGCAGAATATATACCTGGTGATGTTGGATGGGAATTCTGGTGTAAAGAAGGTGACCCTTTGCCAGAACGAACAATTGAGATGTTAAAAACTGTTGATTGTGCCTTATTTGGTGCTATCACTTCAAAGCCAAAGGAAGAAGCAGCAAAAGAACTAATTCCTGAATTACAAAACAAAGGATATATATATTCAAGCCCTATCGTCCGTCTAAGACAAATATTTGATCTCTATATCAATCAGAGACCGTGCAAGGCATATCCGGGAAATCCATTAGTTTATAGGGAAGATATTAATCTAATCGTTTTCAGAGAGAATACTGAGGGTCTATATTCTGGCATTGAATATCATCCTGTTCCAGATGAAATATATCAAGCTTTGATAAAAACGCACCCCAAAATGAAAAAATTTATTAATGTAAACCAGAATGATTTAGCACTTTCTTGTAGAATATTTTCTCGTGATGCTTGTAAAAGAATTGTTAAGGCTGCATTCAAATATGCTGATGAACATAATTTCTCTTCTGTTACAGTAATTGAAAAACCAAATGTAATTAGAGAAACAAGCGGTCTTATGCTAAGAGAGGCAAGAAAAGTTGCAAAAGAATATCCATATATTCAATTATGGGAAGTTAATGTTGATGCAATGGCAATGTGGCTTATAAAAAATCCTCAGAAATATTCTGTGCTTGTTACTTCAAATATGTTTGGAGATATTATTTCAGATCTTTGTGCTCAATTAGTGGGCGGCTTGGGATTTGCATCAAGTGGCAATATTGGTGATAATTTTGCTCTTTTTGAACCAACCCATGGTAGTGCTCCTAAATATGCTGGACAATTTAAGGTAAATCCAACAGCTATGATTTTAAGCATCAAAATGATGCTGGACTATTTAAACGAAAAAGAATTGGCAAACAAGCTTGAAGGTGCAATAGCAGAAACCATTCAGGAAAGTAAAATAAGAACTTATGATATGGGTGGAAATTCTTCTACAATTGAAATGGCAGAAGCTATTGCTTCAAAAATTTCATAATTAACATTAATATAGTAATGAGTTATGGGCAAGCAGTGGTATGTTTATTAAAGAATAAATTGACCAATAAAAAACTAAAGTTTTATGAAACTAAATTTGAGATAAAATGAGGAAATTTGAATTAATTTTTGAAAAAATTATTTTAACTTTATAAAAGGCGGTTACCATATGGATAAAAGAATTAGTTATTGGTTGGAAATATCTGATTACGATTTTGAAACCGCACAAGCAATGTTGAAATCAAAAAGATATTTATATGTTGGTTTTATGTGTCATCAAGCAGTTGAAAAAATACTGAAAGCTTATTATGTATCATTAAAAAATTCTCAACCAAAATTTACACATCGATTAACTTATTTAACAGAATCAACTGGATTAGAAAATCAATTATCTGATGCTCAAAAACTATTCATTGATGAATTGGAACCATTAAATATTAAAGCAAGGTATCCAACTTATAAAGATAAATTGTTCAAAAAATTATCTTTTGAGAAATGCGAAGTAATAATTAAAAACACAAAGGAATTTTGCCAATGGATCAAAGAAAAGTTATAAATATTGTAAAACAATTTGGTGAATTAGTAAGACAAAACTATTCAGTTAATCAAATATATTTATTCGGTTCTTATGCAAAAGGAAATGCAAAAGAAGAAAGTGATATTGATGTTGCGATAGTTTTAGAAAAAATTGGTGATGATTATTTGGAACAATCAACAAAACTTTTCCAATTAAGAAGAAAAATCGATTTGAGAATAGAACCGGTTCTATTGGAACTAAATAATGATATTTCTGGTTTTTTGGAAGAAATTCGTTCGAATGGAGTTCTTGTTTATAAAACATAATTAACAAATACTTTGGATGATGTAAATTTTCATGATATTATTGTCGAATAACCTGACCATAACAAAATGCACATCCGTTGTCTTCTAATGAAAATCTTTGCTAATTGTGGGGCTTTGTTTGTTGGTGAAAGTTTGGTGGTAATCGATAGAATGCCGTATCGTACTAACCGTTATGCAAATAGAAAAATTTCAAGAATATTACAGCAAAACTTAAGAATTAAATTTTTTAACTCAACCCCTCTGCCAGAGGCAGATCCGCCTTTGGCGGATAACCCTCCCGATGGGAATCGGGAAGAAGGGGAATTCGGAGTCATCCCTCTCTTTGAAGAGAGGGACCGAGGGTGAGTTAGAAATTCAATTTTGCAGATCTCATATAATATATCAATAAAAGGAGACCATAATGAAAAAAATAACCTTAATAATACTGGTTATTATATCTATTATTCTCACACAATGCTCTCAAGGTAGAAAATATCAGCAATTGCATACTATTGTACAAAATAATGTTCAGAGAATTGATACGCTTTCTGCTGTAGTTGATAGTAATTATTACAAAATTGTGCAGGTAAATGAATCAAATTCTCAAAGTATCAAAAGTTTGGAGGAAAAGTTAGCTGCAATAGAAATCTTGCAATCAAAAATTTCTCTATTAGATTCTAAGATAAACAATATCAATTCAAAAGTAACTTCTCACCAGGAAATTATTAGTAATTTGCAAAAGGAAGAAAAACCGATTTCTCCTGAGCAAAAGAAAATTTCTCCTGAAGAATTGTATCAAAAAGCAAGAAACCTTTATATTGATAATGAATACCAAGAAAGTATCTCAAAATTTACACAATTTATAGAAGAGTTTCCAGATAGTACTTTAGCAGTTAATTCACAGTATTGGATAGGTGAATGTTACTATTCTTTAGAACAGTTTGAAACTGCAATATATCAATTCGATAAAGTAGTAATTAATTATCCAACCTCAGAAAAAGTTGTGGATGCAAAATTAAAAATTGCTTTATGTCTTTCTGATATGGGAGAATTCGAAGGCGCATTAACACAATTACGTGAAATCCGAAAACAGTTTCCAAACTATGAAAGAATGAACATTGTTAGAGATAGAATTATTCAGTTAGAAAATAGATAATCATATGAAACATATATCCCGACTTGTCGGGACAAAGGAACATGAAAATTATCAATAATTTAAAAAGGTTCAATTTTATGAATAAGATTTTGTTCGTGTCAGTTCGTGTTGTTCGTGGCTAAAAAAGGATTTACATATGAAAAAAATATTTATATTATTACTAATACCAATTATCGCATGTGCTCATAAAATTTCAATTGAAGAAATGGGTACAAGGCAAAGGATTCAAGTTGCAGATGACTTTTATGCAAAAAAACGATATCGTCCAGCACAGGAAATTTATGAAAAAATTACTTTCGAGAGTAAAGGTGATACTCTTGTAAAAAAGGCTCAATATCAATTAGCAAACTGTTACTATAACTTAAAACTTTATGAGGATGCAATCTTTGAATATGAAGAACTCCTTCGACTCTTCCCAGTTTCAAAATATTCTGAAGATGTTGAATTTATGATAGGTATGTGCTGGTACAAACTTTCATATCCTTCTTATTATGATCAAGAAGAGACCAAAAAAGCAATCGAACAGTTTGAATATTTTCTTATTAGATATCCTAAATCTGAAAAAAAAGCTCAAGCTGTTGGTATTCTCAATAAATGTAGAAATGAACTATTAGAAAAGAAATATGAAAATGCTTATATCTATTACAAAATGGAATACTATAATGCTGCGCTTATGTATTTATATGAGATATTTGATGAAGATACTAATGAAGATACTAATGAAGAAATTGATAAGAAAGCCTTGATTCTTGCTGCTAAAATTTATAATAAGAAGAAGGATTGGGATTCTCTTAATAAGGTATTAGAAACATTTATTCAAAAATGTCCCGACCATCCATATATTAAAGAAATCGAAAGATACTTATCTAACAAAAATTGATAAATTAACCACAGAGTTCACTGAAAACACCCAAAAAAAATTATGTTCGGTGAAACTCGGTGTTTACCCCGTGTAATAAGTGCTGGAGAGTAATATCCATAGTATTTTATATCGCATCTCCCAGGCTTTTTATATCGCCTTTTAAGAACCGCTTTATATTACACGGGGTGAATCGGTGGTAAAGAAAAATGAGACTGGGAATATTAGGTGGAACATTCGACCCTATTCATCTCGGACATATTAAAGTAGCTGAATTCTGTCTGAAAAAACTGAATCTTGATTTGATACTTTTCATACCTTCAGGTAATCCACCTCTTAAGAAGGCTTCTGCTGATTATATCCATAGATTAGAAATGGTTAAGTTAGCAATAAAAAAATATAAGTATTTTAAAGTTTCTGAACTTGAAAAGAAAAAATATGAAAAGGATCCCACATATACTTATGATACTCTCAAAACTATCAAAAAACTTTATCCAAAAGCTGAGGTGATATTCTTGATTGGAGAAGACAATGTTACAGAACTCAAGAGATGGTATAAATATAATGAACTCTTTAATTATGCAAAATTTGTTGTTTTAAGTAGAGATGTAAACTCAAGAAAAATATTTGCCAACCTTGAATATTATAACAAATTACAATTTTTAAATATGCCCCTGATTGACATATCTTCAAATACAATAAGAAATAATATTATGAATAATCTCCCAATTGATGGATTATTACCTAAGGATGTAGAAAAATATATTATAGAAAATAAACTATATAGTAAACTGGTAAATTAGTGAACTTGTAAATTAGTGAAATGGTAAATTGGTAAATTGGTAAATTGGTAAACTGGTAAATTGGTAACTAATATTTCAATTTACTAATTGATCATTTTATTAATTCAATAAACATGAAGGAAGAATGATGAATAAGTATGTATACTTTTTCGGCAGTTCAAAAGCTGACGGTGACCGCACAATGAAGAATCTCTTAGGTGGAAAGGGTGCAAACCTTGCAGAAATGGTTAATCTGGGAATACCTGTACCTCCCGGATTTACAATCTCAACAGAAGTCTGTGACTATTTTAATAAGCATAATTATACTTATCCAGAAAAAATAGCAGAAGAAGTTGAGGATAATTTAAAAAAACTTGAAAATATTATGAATAAAAAGTTTGGAGATCCTTCAAATCCACTCTTGCTATCAGTTCGTTCTGGTGCTGCTGTTTCTATGCCTGGTATGATGGATACAATTCTGAATCTCGGTTTGAATGACAAAGTGGTTGAAGGATTTGTAAAATTAACAAATAACCCAAGATTTGTCTGGGATGCATATCGCAGATTAATTCAGATGTTTGGTAATGTGGTTTTCGGTATTAAGTCTGAAAAGTTTGAAGACATTATCTCTATTGTAAAGAGTGGTAAAAATATTTCTCTTGATACTGAGCTAACTGCAAACGATTTCAAATATATTGTGAGAGAGTTTAAAAAATTATATTTTGATGAGTTGGGTGAAGAATTCCCACAGGACTCCAGAAGACAGCTCTGGCTATCAATCGGAGCTGTTTTTAGATCCTGGAATAATGAGCGTGCAAAAAAATATCGTGAGATTAATTCAATTACTGGTCTCCTTGGCACTGCTGTAAATGTACAAGTAATGGTTTTTGGAAATATGGGAAGAGATTGTGCAACCGGTGTTGCTTTTACAAGAAATCCTTCCACAGGCAAAAACAAATTTTTTGGAGAGTTTTTAGTTGATGCACAAGGAGAAGATGTTGTGGCTGGGATAAGAACTCCTCACCAGATTACAAAAAAGGACTCAGAAGATTGGGCAAAGAGTAACAATATATCAGAATTAGAAAGAAAGGAAAAATATCCCTCCTTAGAGGAATTAATGCCAGAGGTTTACAATCCTCTTTATGAAATTCAAAATAAATTGGAAAATCATTATAAAGATATGCAGGATATTGAATTTACTATTCAGAATGGAGTTATTTATATACTTCAAACAAGAACAGGAAAGAGAACCGCAAAAGCTGCTGTCAAAATTGCAGTTGATATGGTAAAAGAGAAGATGATCACGAAAACAACTGCATTACTTAGAATTCAGCCAGAACAATTAGACCAATTGCTTCATCCAAGTTTTAGTGCAGATGAGAAAAAGAAAGCTTTTGATGAAGGAAGGTTTCTTGCAAGAGGTCTTCCTGCCTCACCTGGTGCTGCTGTTGGAAGGGTGGTTTTCTTCGCAGAAGATGCAGTAAAATGGCGTGAAAGAAATGAACTAACAATATTAGTTAGAACCGAGACCTCACCAGAAGACATCGCTGGTATGGATGCTGCTCAGGGAATATTAACCGTTCGCGGTGGAATGACCTCTCACGCGGCCGTTATAGCAAGAGGAATGGGAAAATGCTGTATTGTTGGATGTGGCGATATTAATATTAATCTAAAAAAGAAAAAATTTACCGCGCATAATCAAGAAATAAATGAAGGTGATTTCATTTCTCTTGATGGCTCTACTGGAGAAGTAATAAAAGGACAGGTCGGCACTGTTCCTCCAGAACTTTCAGATGACTTTGAAAAGTTAATGAAATGGGCTGATAAAACAAGCAAATTAGAAGTACATGCTAACGCAGACACTCCTAAAGATGCAAGGGTAGCAAGAGACTTTGGTGCTGTTGGAATCGGTCTATGTCGTACTGAACATATGTTTTTTGATGCGGATAGAATAAATTTCATACGAGGAATGATATTAGCTGAAAATCCTGAAGAAAGAAAATTCCCTCTTGCAGAATTAAAAAAGATGCAAATTGAAGACTTTAAAGGCATATTAGAAGCAATGCAGGGATTTCCTGTAACAATCCGTCTGTTAGACCCCCCTCTTCATGAGTTTCTTCCTGATAAAGATGACGAAGAGGAAATAAAAAATTTAGCAAAGAAATTTAACTACCCTATGCAAAATATCAAAGCAAAAATAGGACAACTCTTTGAATACAATCCCATGTTAGGTCATCGAGGGTGCAGATTAGGAATAACATTTCCAGATATATATAAAATGCAGGTGGAAGCAATTATTGAATCTGCTTGTTACCTTAAGAAAAAAGGAATTGATGCAAGACCAGAAATTATGATTCCTCTTGTAGGAAATGCAAAGGAATTTACAATTCTTGAACAAAGCTCCAGAAAAATTGCTAATGAGATAATCAGACAATATGGTGTTAATCTTCATTATAAAATTGGTACGATGATAGAAATTCCCAGGGCTTGTCTCGTTGCAGATGAAATAGCTGAATATGCAGAATTTTTCTCTTTTGGCACAAATGACTTAACACAAATGGGATGTGGCTTTTCAAGAGATGATGCTGGAAAATTTTTGAAAGAGTATGTTGAAATGGGAATCTATGAAAAAGACCCATTCCAGGTGCTTGACAGAAAAGGTATTGGTCAATTGGTGAAAATCGGAGTTGAGAAAGGAAGAAAAACTAATCCAAAATTAGTTATTGGAATCTGTGGTGAGCATGGGGGTGAACCAAGCTCTGTAGAATTTTGTCATCAAGTCGGGCTTGATTATGTTAGCTGTTCCCCTTATAGGGTTCCAATTGCAAGACTTGCAGCAGCCCAAGCCGCATTAAAAGATTAAATATATTTGAATAAATAAAGGGGCAGCTAACTCAGTTGGTTAGAGTGCCACGTTCACATCGTGGATGTCACAGGTTCAAATCCTGTGCTGCCCACCACTGAAATCTATAATTTTTAGTATATAATTCAATATTTACTAAAAAGCTTTGGTACTATTTCTGAAACCTTTTGGAGACCTTCAAGGTTTTAAAAACCTTGAAGGTCTTATTACTTAAAAATTTCACCGAAAAACTTGATTAATATTTTATACTATAAAATCTGCGGTAAATTCTTTGGAGATTTATTTGTCTATTGTTAGCAAGTTAAAAGAAAAATTAGCAAAAACTCATAATGCATTTGTTAAACAGATTACAGAAGTAATTCATATCTGTGGTAAAGTTGATGAAAATCTGATGGAAGGTATTGAAGATGTGCTCATTCAAGCAGACCTTGGAATAGTTGTAACAAATAAGATAATGAGTAAATTACAAGAAGAAATTCGACTAAAGAAAATTATAGACATTCATAAAATTTACGAATCATTAGAACATATAATAAATGAAATTTTACATGATGAATACAAAGATATCAAGCACATAAATTTTTCTCCAGCAATAAAACCTTTTGTAATTCTTTTTGTTGGAGTTAATGGTGTTGGCAAAACTACTGCAATTGCAAAACTTGCATATAAATTTAAAGAAAATGATAAGAAGGTATTGCTTGTTGCAGCAGATACATTTAGAGCTGCCGCTATTGAACAATTAGATATTTGGGCAAAAAGAATCAATGTAAATATCTTATCGCAAAATTATGGCTCTGACCCTTCATCAGTTGTTTTTAATGCTCTTAATTCTGCTATAACAAATAAATATGATGTTGTTCTAATTGACACTGCTGGTCGTCTTCATACAAAAATAAATCTGATGAGAGAATTAGAAAAAATTGTCCGTGTAACAAAGAAAATTATTCCAGATGCTCCTCATGAAACTTATTTAGTAATAGATGCAACTACTGGACAGAATGGTGTGCAACAAGCTAAAAAATTTGTAGAATCCATTCCTATATCAGGTATTATTCTAACAAAATTAGATGGAACTGCCAAAGGTGGGGTTGTAATTGGAATTAAGGACTGTTTGAATATTCCTGTTAAAGCTATTGGAATAGGGGAAAAGGTTGAAGATATTAGAGAATTTAATGCAGATGATTTTGTTAAAGCGATCTTTGATTAAATTTTTTTCAACACAAAGAACACAAAGCTCACAAAGGTGTATAAATAATTCATTTTAAGTATTTATCATTCTAATATAAATTTTTTCTTTGTGTTCTCCCGATTAAAATTGGGATTAGTGCTCTTTGTGTTTAATTAATTAACTCAAGTTTCGCAGGTGGCAGACGGGATAGAGTTCCGTGTTCCCCTGAAATAGCGAGCCCTCCTTCACATGGTTTCGGTGGGCAGGCAGGAGAACACTAATAAAGTTTATTTTTGTTGATTATTTAATCTTTATTTTTAAGAGTTAAATATTTATCTTATTAGTGTTTATCTGCCTTATCTTGGTTTATCTGAGGTGGATTAAAATTGTAACACGCTTC
>JAGMCF010000006.1 GCA_023129415.1 Candidatus Cloacimonadota bacterium | reverse complement strand
CTGCTACTTCACAAGGAGATCCAACAGTCTTTGACAGTATCGATGTAACGACAACCGCATATGCACCATTTGCAAATTTCTTTGAAGATTTTGAAGGATGTGTTTCCCCTGACCTACCCGAAAAATGGTCAAAGATTGTAGAATCTACAAGTACCTATCCATATGTTAAAAGTTATTCTAGTGGAACCTATGCGCACTCGGGAACGATGATGGTGAAGTTCTATAATTCTTCGGATATATCAGCTGAACTTCTTCTTATTACACCCGCTTTAGCTTCCGGTTCTGCAGGTAATAAATTAAACTTCTGGGCAAGAAGCGGGGGCACACAAAACTTTATAGTTGGTACAATAGCAGATCCAACAGATGCTTCAACATTTACCCCCATTGACACATTTGAAGTTACAACCACTTATGCGGAATATGAATATACAGTTAATTTTGCAAAAGGAACTGGTTATGTTGCATGGAAACATGCTAATGACGGAACTTATGACTCTGATTATATTGATGACATTTCATGGGTAGAAATTCTTCCTTATAATGTAGCTGTAAACCAATTAACTCCAAATGCTGAAGTACGGGCAGGGACTTCATATAATTACTTTATTGAAATTGAGAACGTAGGTACAAACAACGATACTTATGATCTAGCATCTGCTGGCGGCAGTTGGACTTATGAGATTCGTGATAAAGATGATATTGGGACTATTAGTACACTTCCTGTTAATGCTGGTGAAAAAGATACCTGTATTGTTAAGGTTACTGTTCCATCTGGTGCAAGTTTTGGAGATACAGATACGGAAACATTTACTGCAACTTCACAAGGTGACCCCACAATAAGTGATAATTGTAGTATTACTACAACAGCACTTCCAGAGGAAATGGTACAGATTGGACAAGGAACTGAGACCAATAAACATCTTCCTATGGAATGTTTTTATGGTTATACATACTCACAGTCGATTTTCCTTCAGAGTGAGATCAATATAGCTGATCAAAGAATCAGTACACTCTATTATCATTATAATGGAAATTCAGCCTGGACAGATGATATTGTGGTTTATATAGGACATACGAATTTGACAACATTTGATAATTCAAGTGCTTGGGTCCCCTTTCTTGGTCGAAATCTTGTTGAGGTCTATAGCGGACCAATGAGTGTTCCTTCAGTAGATTCCTGGATCGAGATTGTTTTCGACTCTCCATTTAACTATAATAATGTTGATAATCTGGTAATAGCTTTTGATGAAAATACATCTGGTTATCATTCCAGTTCAGATGAATTCTATTGCACTTCAACTGATCCACTTAGTAGAAGTATATACTATTATAATGATAATATCAATCCAGACCCGACAGATCCACCTGATGGAACTACAAGTACTTATCGTCCAAATGTAAGATTACTATTTGAAGAAATTCCACCTGTTCCAGTAATGACACTAAGTGATTCAACTTATGATTTTGGCTGGGTTGAAGAAGGTGCAACCCCGAGTTGGGATGTGAGCATTACTAATAGTGGTAGTGTTGATTTAATCATTTCTGATGTAACTATCAATCCACCATTCTCATGCGTTTATCCTGATACTATTCTACCTGGTAATACAGAAGTTGCAACCATCTACCTTGATGCTTCTAATCCGGGTATATTTGATGATGTACTTACATTCAATTCTAATGCTATTGGTGGTAATACTATTGATCTAAGTGCTATAGTATATGGAGCAGATTATTTCACTGAAGGTTTTGAAGACCTAGAATTTCCACCATTTGGATGGATTAATGATGATGGATATTGGCATAGATACTCTGCTAATGCTTATTCTGGAGATGGTTTTGCAAGATGTAGCTGGGCACATATCTGTGATGCTTGTCTCATCAGTCCACGCTTGATTATTGAAAGTGGAGATTTTATAAGCTTCTATTGGATAAATGCTAACCTGTATGGCAAAGGTGGTGGAAAAGTAGAAGGTGCTGACACAACCTTCTTTGAGATTACAGGTAATTTATGCAATGATAACTGGGAAACATTGGCAATATTAGCTCCTGAAGAAGAAATGACTGAATATGATCATGTAATTATTTTAATTCCAGAAGATTATGTTGGTAATATGGCAAGAGTAAGATGGAGACATAAAACTGAACTTAGTGTTGATTCAAGAGGTGCTGGAGTTGATGAAGTGATGTTACCACCACTTTATCATCCAGTTAATTTCTATCTGGATCCAGTATATCAATCTGATTATGATGCTGTTGAAACAACGGTAGAATACCCAGTTGATGTTTATAATACAGGTGTTCAGCCTGACCGCTATTTCATTTCGATTCTTAATTCTCGCTCTACAAGAGATGTAGAGGATTTTGAAGCTACTGATGGTGGATATGTTGGAACAGGTGAATGGCAATGGGGTATCCCAACATCTGGTCCTGGAAATGCGCATTCAGGTGTAAATGTTTGGGCAACTAATCTAAGTGGTGACTATATGGATAATGCTAATTATACATTAGATAGTCCCGAAGTTGAGATTGTTGGTTCCACATTTACATTCTGGCATTATTATGATATCGAGTCATATTGGGATGGTGGAAATATAAAGATTTCCACTGATGGAGGTGCAACATGGGCACTTATCGTGCCAGAAGGTGGGTATCCCGGAACTGCTTATGGACTTAACGATGAGCCTGCATTTAACGGCAATTCAGGTGGCTGGATAGAAGCTGTATTTGATATAGCTGATTATGTTGGTGAAACAGTGTCCTTCAGATGGCACTTTGGTTCAGATGGTTCTATCACATATCCTGGCTGGTATATTGATGATGTAGATATTCCAGGAAATGGTGGTCCCGGTCCTCCTCCAGTAGGTTGGCCTGCAACAGTGTCTGAAGATTACCTTGATATTATCCCTGGAGAATTTGGAACATTTTCAGTATTTGTTGATATCCCGGAAGATGCCGGAGAAGATGATGTAAATGTTACAACTGTTTATGTAGAATCAAGAGATAATCCAGATGTTAACCATACATCTGATGCGAAAACAACTTGCCATCCAAAAGATCCTTATGAACCAAATGATAATTTCGCAGATGCAACACCAATAGCTTATGGCTTTGTTTCTGAAGGAGCTCAGATTTACTATAATCCAGATTATGATGATGAAGATGTTGATATTTATACCTTTGATGGATTAGAAGGTGATGTTGTTTATACATTATTTGATGTAGCAGACACACTATTGTTTGACGGTGCAATCGTATTACTTGATGCAGATTCTATAATGTTAGCATATGCTGATAGTTATGCAGGAGGAGTTAGTGAAGCCCTTCAATACAGATTGCAGAATGATGGCACATTCTATCTTATGTTAGGTGAGTGGTCTGATGTAACAGAAGGACCATTTAAGAAGACTGTTCTTAGAACCCAAACAACCACATACTACACAATGAGCTTAGAATTGATACCTTCACCAGGTGTTCTTGTTGAACCCCCAGAATTAACATTGGGTATTATACAAAATGGAAAAGATACAGCTTCTGATATTCTTTATATTACTAATACAGGAGATGAAGGTGCAATAAATCTTGATTGGGATATTGAAGTTGTCATACCAGGAATTGATATTTTTTTGGATGAAGGTTTTGATAATTTCCCACCTGATGGATGGACAGCCGAGCCTAACTGGGCAGGTTATAATTCCAGTTATGCAGGCGGGACACCTCCAGAAGCCAGATTTGGTTGGTCTCCTTCATTTACAGGTATTGGAAGATTAATCAGTCCTGTAATAAACACAAGTGGATACACAATCTTGCCATTAAGTTTCAAGCATTTTGTTAATGACTATAGTGGTGGTTATACACTTGGAGTAGCCACGACCAGTGATGGAGGAACCACATGGAATGATGTGTGGACAATATCTCCAACTGGAAATGTAGGACCGGAGACAATTGCTCTAACCTTGGAGAATGCAGATGTTGGTTCAGAGACATTCCAGGTATGCTGGTATTTCGATGGTTATACTTTTAATATTGATTACTGGTATGTTGATGATGTACGAATGGCAACTGGTGAACCATGGGTTTGGGCAGACCCGGTAGCAGGTTCAGTTCCTCAAGGTGCCACACGAACCAGCACAATAACCTGTGATGATGCTACTCTTGAGCCAGGCGTACACGAAGCTACTATTATTGTTCATAATAATGCACTTCTCTATGGAGTGTCAGATGTAAATGTTCTTCTTACTTTGAATGTACTTCCTGCTGCAGGTGGATTGCAAGGTCATGTTATTTTCTCAACCACAGGTGAACCTATCGATAGTGTAAAAGTTTCTGCAGGAAACTTTGTAGCCTATACTGATACTAATGGTTTCTATCAATTTGATGCTATTGCACAGGGTTTATATAATATCAAATATGAACGAAGTGGCTTTCTTGATCACTGGGAATATGATATACCACTTGGTCCCTGGGTAGTAGTTCTTGATGTAGAAATGATATTTGATGGACCACCTCCAACTGATTTAGAAGCAGAAGGTAAACCTTATTGTATAGATCTTACCTGGCATGCACCAACTACAGGTGGTGTAACACAGGTAGAATATGTCCTTGATGACGGCTCCTATGAAAATGGCTGGACAGGTAATCCTGGATATGAACTATGGTTTGGAAATCTGTTCCCGGTTGATGATATAGGTGAACTTATCAGTTTTGATCTTTATACTGAATTTAATGCCAGTGCAGGTTCAGACCTTCTTGAGATTGATATCTTTGATGCAGCACATAATCTTGTTGGTTCAAGTGAATCATTTGTTCCAATTGCTGATACCTGGACAACTATTTCATGTCCTAATGTTCCATTTGATGGAGAGTTCTATGCATTGATCCATTACAATTATGAGTCTGCACAATCTAATTGGATTGGTTATGATGAGAATGGTCCCAATGCTAATGCTAACTTAGACTGGTATACTGATGGTACAATTTGGCAGCTCTTCCATACAGCAGCAGGTACAGTTCCCGGTGTATTTATGCTTCGTGCAACTGCAATGGTGCAAGGTGAATTGACAGAGATTACAGTTGGTGATATAGACTATACTCAGACTGTATTACCTAAGGATCAAATTGCTTCAATTGGAAAAACTATATCAGAAGATAATCCTATTTATAACCCGAATCCGGGCTTGAACTATGGTGAACTTGATTCTTATGAAATCACTATAAACCGCGATGACCTTGTTCTTGATGGTTATAATGTGTATAGAGTAGACGAAGGATTTCTTGATTTTGTTCCAGTTGAAGACCCACGCTACTATAGGGACGAGATTGTAGCAGTAGGTATAGAATATACATATTGGGTAACAGCAGTATATACAGTTGGTGAATCCGGACCATCTAATTATGCCTCAGCTATACCCGAGGCACCAGGTGGTTGGGAAGATGATTTTGATATTGATTGGCATCTAACAGGTTGGACATTAGTCCCACCAAGCCCAAATAACTGGACTTGGTCTCCTGGTTATGCAATGTTGAACTGGTCACCTTCAGTTACAAACTATGATATGTCACTTATCTCACCCACAATAGTCATTCCAGATGATCCAATTAATGTATATGATATTCTTGTTAGTATGTATATTAATGATTATAGTACAGACACCGGCGAGACAATGGAGATATGGATAATTCATGATGGAGTGGAAACAATGATATTTGAATGGGATTTGGATGTGAATGATAACTGGGGTGTTTCAGGTGGAGAGGATTGGGTATATACAGATACAGGTCAGTTTGCTGGAGAGACAGTACAGTTCAAGTTCCGTTCACATGGTGGAGATACATATAATTTCAATCAATGGTATGTATATTATGTATCCTTTGATTATCTTGGTATTCCACCAGACTATGGTGCATTGCAAGGAATAGTAACCGATGGATGGGGAGTTGGCATTGAAGATGCTGAACTTACAGTAATTGGTGATCTTCATCCATTAGGTCGTTATGTTGTTACAACAAATGATACAGGTTATTATGAAATTGACCCGATCATTGCCCAAGAATATGACCTTACTTGTGTGGCAACAGGCTTCACTACCTACACAGCAGAGTTTGAAGTTCTTCCCGATGAGACTCTTGTATGGGATATTATTATGGGTAATCCTACTATTGATGTTACTCCTCCATTTGTAACAATAACACTTGATCCAAATACTCAAGGCACAGAATTCCTTACTGTAAGCAATGATGGTAATGCCCCATTGGGTTGGTAT
>JAGMCF010000059.1 GCA_023129415.1 Candidatus Cloacimonadota bacterium | reverse complement strand
TCAATTTTCTTGCAGTTGCTTTGTCGCCCATTAGTCGCATTGATTTCGGACTTGGTCCAATAAATATAATGTTAAGTGCTTTACAGGCATCAGCAAAATCAGCATTTTCAGCAAGAAATCCATATCCCGGATGGATAGCATCTGCACCGCTTGCTTCTGCTGCACCAAGAATGTTCTGATAAAAAAGATAGCTCTTTTTTGCAGGTGCTTCACCGATGCATATTCTCTCATCTGCCATTTTTGTATGAAGACTTTCTTTATCTGCTTTGGAATATACAGCTATAGTTTTGATTCCGAGCTCTTTTGCAGCTCTGATAATTCTGAGCGCAATCTCTCCACGATTTGCAATAAGAATCTTTTTTATCATAATCTTAACCGTTAATTAGTAAATTAGTAAATTAGTGAATTTGTTAATTGGTTTCCAGTTTGCCAGTTCACCAATTTACTCATTATTAATATATTCTTTAATTTTTCTAATATAAGTATTGAATTTAATTGGAAATTCCTTAAGAAAAGATTCAATTTTTTGTTTTTCATTTTCTTTGATTAAATTTCGGTTATATGCTTTTCGTATCCAATCTTTAGTCTCTTCTGAAGAACCTCTGGCATAATAGCAGAATTTTAAGTTTTCTTTATAGGAGTACCTTCCAAATCCTTCTTGCCCAGTGTAATAATTCATATCTCTATTCCTTGTGTTTGGTTCTTAGTACGATTTTTTATGTATCTTCTACCATAAGTTGTTTTTAAGTATCTTTCTCTATGTAAGGCATCTTCCTTATTAAAACTAACCTCATAATAAACCAACTCTAACGGTCTCCTATACTTAGTTGATACTACTTTGCCTTTGCTATGTAGTTTAAGCCTTTCCTCCAGATTTTCAGAAAAACCCACATAATATTTGCCATCTCTTTTACTTCTTAACATATAAACATAATAGTTCATAATTAAATTACACTGGGCAGGCAATATTGGCAGAAATAGAATCAGCTGATTGAACAAGTTGAGAACCTATTGTTTTTTTAGGAAACCAGTCCCATTTACTACATATCTTCCAAATATCATTTGAAAAATTAAGAGCCATATTGTAAATATCTAATTCTCTAATGTCATACATAAAAAACTCACTTGATTTAAAGGTTTACTAATTATTTACCAATTCACTAGTTCACTAGTTCACTAATTTACTAATTTACCAATTTACCAGTTTACCAATTTACCAATTTACTAACTCACTTTGATTTTAAACAAAATTTGATCATATTCAACCATCTTACCATTCTCTGCTAATATTTCATTAATTATTCCACTAACTTCCGATTCAATCTCATTCATTGATTTCATTGCTTCAACAATACAGAGGGTGTCACCTTTTTTTATCCTTGAGCCAATATCTACAAAAGGATCGCTATCTGGAGAGGAAGCTCTGTAAAAGGTACCTACAATTGGGGTTTTTATATCAACAATATTTTTATCTTCTATTTTCTTTTCTTCTGGCTTTCTTTCTTCTTTAATTTCTATTTGTTCTTTTACATTTTTTTCTGGTCTTTTTTCAACTTGTGCAAAAGACTCTGCTTCCTGCTTGCTTATAGTTTGAACTGTTGTCTCTTCTATGTTTTTACCTCGCTGGACTTCATATCTCTCTCCACTTCGGTTTATTACTAATTTTGTAATATCATATTTTTGCATCTCTTCAAAAATTGAACGAAGATGTGCAACTGAAATAATGCTTTTATCTTTTGAACCTATCATCAAGCCTCCTGTAAGTTATTTTGCCACCAACTAACACGAACTTACACGAACAAAATACTAGATTATTTTAAATCACCTACTTTAATTTCCTTTCACATATTTTTCACTTATATAATTTCTTATGATTTGTTTTCTCTCTTTTTCTATACTTTCTAAAAGTCATATCGATTAACTCTAATTCATGTTTTTTAAACCTTGACCCCAATAAATTCCATAATACTCGGTCATCTATAAATTTATCTTTATATAGTTTAGTAATTATTTGCGATTTAGTCAATGATTTGTCCCAACTTTTTAACTATTTATTTGTCCTAAAGCCAATCTCTGGTTTGACTTTTTCCGGAGGTGTCATCATCTGTCTTATTGCTTCAAAAACAATCTTGAACTGGTAATCATATTTTTTCTCCATTTTTTCTATTTTGTTTAGAAGCTCTTTATGAGATGAGATCAATTTTCGTAATTTTACGAAAGTTCGCATTATTTGGATATTAACTTTAACAGCACGGTTGCTTTTTAAAACACTGGAAAGCATTGCAATACCTTGTTCAGTAAATGCCATAGGTAGATAACGGGTTCCACCCCAACTTGAGGTGCCAAAATTACTCCTCAAGTTATCGAATTCATCTTTTGTTAATAAAAACATAAAATCTTTAGGAAAACGATCTATGTTTCTGCGAACAGCTCTTTTCAGTTGTTTTGTTTCTACTCTATATAATTCAGCAAGGTCCATATCCAGTATTACCTTCTTATCTTGTAAAAATAATATTTTCTTCTCTATTATTTCAATTGGGATAATAAAATGTTGTTCTTCCATAATTTGCCTTATATGTAACGCAATTGTCCCCAATTGCGTATGCTTTGTGGCTAAAATTCTTCAATTATCTCAGGCACTTTCGCAATCGCCTCATTAATTTTAGAAACATCCTTCCGCCAGCCATTGCCATATCTCGTCATGGCGTAGTCATGCCGTAGCCAGACTGGTCTGCCACCGCCTTTGCCAAGACTTACTTTGGAGAGTTGAATGTTAGCAATGTTATACAGTATTATTCAATATCAATCTCGTCAATAGGCAAAATCTGTTTTCCATGACGAACTGTTAAAATTGAAACTTGACTTTGTTCTAATTTATAGATAATTCTATAATTACCAAAAATAATCTCACGAATTTCAGGACGATTTAATTCTAGAACAATTTTACCACTTTCAGGAAAAAGTTCTAATCTTTTAACTTTATCAAAAATTTTGTTTACCCAACGCTTCGATATATTGGGATTATCAAATGCAATATATTTTGCAATTTCTCCAACTCTATCTACTGCAAGTTGAGACCAAACAATTTTCATTTTGAGATTCTTTCTAATACTTGCTTTTTTGCTTCTTCATGACTCAAAGTTCTGGCTTGTCTAACTTGCATTTCTCCTGTTTGAATATCATTTAATAGTTCCAGTTTTTCAATAAGTGCCTCATATTCCGCAACATCTAATAAAACAGCCTTTCCCTTTCCTTGTTGAGTAATAACAAGAGGTCTTTTTGTTTTGTGAATTTTTTCAATAAATGCAGAAATATGTTCTCTAAATTCGGATAATGATAGAATATCTTCATTTAATTGAATTCTTTGCATATTATTTACCTCCGTTTTAATAAGATCTATAAGTTATTTCAAAAATAGACATTACCAAGTCCGAAAGTGTGTTTATAAATTTTTCACAATCTCAGTCACTTTCGCAATCGCATCTTTAATCTTTCCAACATTCCTCCCGCCAGCCATTGCCATATCAGGTCTTCCACCACCTTTACCACCAACTATTTGTGCTACCTTATTTACGAGTTTGCCAGCAGGAAATCTTTTTTGTAAATTGGATGAAACAATACATATAAGAGATGCTTTGTCATCAATATTTGCTCCTAAAATACCTATCCCTTCATCTATCTTATTTTTTATATAATCTGCTGATTCTCGCAACTGTTGGATATTCTTAACTTTTACTTCTCCTGCTATGATTTTAATTCCCTGAACAATAACAGGATGTGCTATCAACTTATCAATAGATTCCTTCACATTACCTTTTTCAAGTTTTTCAAGTTGCTTTTTCAATTGTTTATTTTCAGAAAACAATTTTTCAATTCTATTTACAACATCAATAGTGGAACATTTAAATTGAGATTGAATTTCGTCCAGAATTACCTCTTTTTCTTTAAATAAGTCAAATGCATATTCTCCAGTTAGTGCTTCAATGCGACGCACCCCAGCAGAAATCGAACTTTCTGAAATAATTTTACATAACCCAATTTCTCCGGTATTTTTACAATGAATTCCACCGCATAATTCTAATGAGTACTCATCAATTTCAACCACTCTCACTTTTTTTTCGTATTTTTCACCGAAGAGTGCCATTGCACCTTTTTTTCTTGCGTTTTCCAAATCATCATAATAAACATTCACAGTTAGATTTTCACGGATTTTTTCATTAACTATTTTTTCAACCATTTCAAGCTCTTCTTTGCTCAATGCTTTAAAATGAGTGAAATCAAAACGTAATCTATCCGGGACTACCAACGAACCCTTTTGATGAAGATGCTTCCCTAAAACCTTTCGCAGAGCAGCATGCAAAAGATGAGTAGCTGTATGATTCCTCGCAATATCATTTCTTCTTTTTACATTTACTTCTGCAATAACTTCATTTTCTTTGGAAATTTTACCAGAAACCAATTTCCCGAAATGAAAAAAAACATCATTTTCTTTTTGGACATCTTCCACTTCTATTTTAAATTCTTGATTGAAAATAGAGCCATTATCAGCAACCTGTCCACCTGATTCCGCATAAAAAGGTGTCTTATCCAAAACGATTACTACATTATTCTCTTCATCAATATAAAAATGTTCAATCTTACTGGAAGAAAAATTTTGATTATATCCAACAAACTGTGTTTTTGTAGACGGCTTAATTTTTATTTTTTTGATTTTATCATCTTTCAACTCAAATTGTGAGGCTTCTTTTGCCTGTAATCTCTGCTTTTTCATCTCTTTTTCAAATCCTTTTTCATCAACACAAAACCCTTTTTCTTCTGCCATAATTCTTGTTAAATCCATAGGGAAACCGTATGTATCATAAAGTTTAAATACATCCTTTCCGGAAATGATTTCTTTAGGTTTTAACATTTCTGTAATTTCCTTAAATTTAATGATACCTACATCTAAAGTCAGGTTGAAACGTTCCTCTTCTGATTTAATTACTAATTTGATATGCTCCCTTTTTTCAATAAGTTCTGGATAATATTCACCCATAATTTCAATAATATCATCAAGAAGTTGATAGAGGAATGGGTTATGTAAATTTATCAGTCTGCCAAATCGAGCTGCTCTTCGTAAAATGCGACGAATAACATAACCACGTCCCTCGTTTGAAGGCAGAACTCCATCGGCAATGGCAAAAGTAAGTGCTCTGATATGGTCTGAAATTACCCGAAATGCCTGTTTATTCTCTTCATATTTTGTACAAGATAGAGTTTCAAGATGTTTTATAATTGGCATAAAGAGGTCAGTCTCATAATTTGAAAATTTGTTTTGTAAAATAGAAACCAACCGCTCAAATCCGGCACCAGTATCCACATGTTTTTGTGGGAGGTCAACTAATTCTCTATTTTTAAGACGGTTATATTGGATGAAAACGAGGTTCCATATTTCAACATATCTTCCACAACCGCCATTTATCTCACATTTATGATTTGTCTCTTCTATTTTCTGGCAATGTTGCACTCCACGGTCATAATGAATTTCTGAACAAGGTCCACAGGGACCAATATCTGCCATCTCCCAGAAATTGTGTTTATCTCCGAATTTTAAGATTCTTTCTTTATCAAGATCTGTAACTTCCTGCCAGAGTTGGAAGGACTCATCGTCGTTATGATGCACAGTTGCATAAAGTTTATTCTTTGGAATTTTCCAGACTTTTGTGAGGAGTTCCCATGCCCATTCGATTGCCTCTTTCTTATGATAATCTCCAAAAGACCAGTTTCCCAGCATTTCAAAAAAGGTATGGTGATAGTCATCCTTGCCAACTTCTTCCAGATCATTATGCTTTCCACCAGCACGCAGACATTTCTGACTATTCACTACGCGGACATAATCCCTATTCCCTTTACCCAGGAACACATTTTTGAACTGGTTCATTCCTGCATTAGTAAAAAGCAAGGTGGGGTCATTTGCAGGCACTAATGGAGCAGAAGGCACAACTTCATGTCCTTTATCAGAGAAAAACTTGATAAACTGCTTTCTAATTTCATTGCTTGATGGCATAGAATACGATTTCCTTTCTTTTGGATTAGTAAGAAATTAATAATTTTGGTGTCAAGAAAAATGAGTTTTATTAAAAAGTGAAAAAGTTTGACAAAGAAAAGTACTATTAAAAATCTTGTTAAGAAATTAAACAATCTATTTAGTATTTTACTCTTGACAGATAAAGATAAGTTTATAGATTGTATAAATCCAGGGCCAGTAACTCAGCGGTAGAGTATCGCCCTTTTAAGGCGAGAGTCGAAGGTTCGAATCCTTCCTGGCTCATAATATAATACCCGCGAAACACGCGAAATATACGAAAATAATTTATTTAGATTTGATAAAGTTGACATATATTTTTCGTGTGTTTCGTGGGCAATATCTTTTGGGACCCCATCGTCTAGGGGTTAGGACTCAGGATTTTCATTCCTGCAACAGGGGTTCGATTCCCCTTGGGGTCGCCATTTATATTTAATAGCTAAAAACGATAATTTTTTCAAACTGTTATTTAATTTAACAATTTTAATAAATTACTTGATTAAAATTTTTCACATCTAAATTCTTTAACAAAAAATAAATGATATGAGATGAGCTACAAAAGTACACAAAGAGCAGTAAAAAATTTAGTAAATATAAATCCTGCTTTTTATGAAAAGATATTTTTTTCAATAAAGGATTATTTCATAAAAGGGTATATATTTTTGATATCTTTGTAATGAGACCTGTCATGATGTGTGCTATTGGGGTCATTTCATAAGAAGACCGATTGGAGGAGAAGTGAAAGCATCAAAGTCAATAAGTGTAATTTTTCTAATAATTACATTCCTAATATTATCTTGCTCTCAAAATGCCATAGCCAAGAAAGGTGAGGTTGAAGAAATAGGTATGAAAATCGCTGTATGGGGTTTTCATCATCTGGATAGAGAAAGCAAATCTATGTGCAAATATCTTAAAAATGATTTTCCCGAAGTGGCAGATAAAATCCCTCATGTTGTTGTAATAGGCTCAAAGGATGTAAATAAAGCACTTGGTAAAACAAAAGTAGAAGAATTAGATAAAGAGAATGTTTTAGATTTTGCAAAGGAAATTGGAGCAGATATAAATATTTGGGGGCAAGTATCACAGATTGGAGCAACATTGTTTAATGTTAGTTTCTTTATTTTTGATACTCAAACTGAAGATATCAAATTTGAGAGATTGCAAGTTGAAAAGAAGAAGGAAAAAAGGCTTGTATCAGTTAATCTGATTTTGGAAAAGGCTATTGAACTAAAAAGGTCTGCAGAAACAAAAGCAATGGATATTGCACTCAATTTCTATAATTCTGAACAGTATGAGGATGCCCAAAAAGCATTTTTAGATGTGCTTAATCTTAATCCCAATGAAAAGACTGCATACGCCTATCTTGCACGGATATCAGCGATTAATGAGGATTATGACTCAGCAATTTCCTGCTACAAACAAGCATTAGATATTGACCCTGAGTTTATTGAGGTTCTTGAGGGATTAGCATGGACATATAGGATGAATAAGGATTGTGAGATGGCTTGTGAAACATATGAGAAATTAGCTGATATTGTTCCAGATAATATTGAATATATATTTTGTGTTGGTGAAATTTATCAGGAATTAGATGATTTCGAGGAAGCTGTTGAAGCTTTTCGTGCAGTTCTTGAAATAGATTCTTGCTGCATTGGAGCGAGTAAAGCATTAGGTATATTATTCTTTGATAATGATGACTATAATGAAGCAATCCCATATTTAAAAACAGTCTTGGATTCATTAGAAGAAGCAAGTGATGTAGAGAAGAAATTAGCAATTGCTTATCAAAAAACAGGTCGTATTGATGCAAGTATTCAGCAAAATTTAGATATTTTAGAAAAGGATTCAACACGAACTGCACCTTATCTCAATTTAGCTGCAGCTTATGTTACTCAACAAAGATTTGATGATGCTTTGGAATCATTAAGAAAATATATAAGTTTAGAACCAGATTCTCCTGCAGGATATAATAGAATTTCAGATGTTTATAGACAAATGAAGGATTATGATAAAGCAATTGCAAATGCAAAAAAATCTGCTGAGATTACTCCAGATAAAGCTGAACCATATTTGTTATTGGCTGAGATTGATAATGAAAGAGGTTATACTCATTATCAATTATTTGTTGAATATGATGAGAAAGCTAAAAATCCTGACCTAAGCTCTGAATACGACGAAAATAATCAATTAAGAAGTTTAAATAAGAAAAAGGCACAGGCATTATTTATTTCAGCAAAGGATTATTATATTAAAGCTAACACATTATCCGCAGATTATTTTATGAAAGAAAGGCTAAAAGAGAAATTAGCAACTGTTGAGCTTTTAATTAAAGAAACAAAATTTGATCCCTTCTATGATGAAGAATAAATTATCATTTCAACAAATAATATTCAATTTACAAAAATTCTGGGATGATAATGGGTGTATAATTCGTCAACCCTATGATGTTGAAATGGGGGCGGGAACTTTTCATCCTGCAACTTTTTTTGGTTCCCTTTCTGACAAGCCAGTAAAAGTTGCGTATGTGCAACCATCCCGCCGTCCCAAAGATGGACGATATGGAGAAAATCCCAACAGATTGCAGCACTACTATCAGTTTCAAGTATTGATTAAACCTTCTCCGAGTGACATTCAGGAATTGTATTTAAAAAGTTTAGAAGCAATCGGAACTCCAATAAAAGAACACGATATCCGCTTTGTGGAAGATGATTGGGAGTCACCAACTCTTGGTGCAGCAGGTCTTGGCTGGGAAGTTTGGCTGGATGGAATGGAGATTTCACAATTTACATATTTCCAACAAATTGCAGGCATTGAATTAAAATCTATCCCTGTGGAACTAACTTATGGTCTGGAGCGACTGGCAATGTATATTCAACAGGTGGACAATTTCAAAGATATTGCCTGGAATGAGAATGTGAAATATGGTGAGATTTACACACAAAATGAAAAAGAATTCTCTGAGTTTAATTTCAATGCAGCAAATCTTGAATTACTTTTTACAAATTTTGATAAATACGAAAATGAAGCTAAGCGTCAAATAGAGATTGGACTTATATATCCCGGATACGACTATTTGCTAAAATGTTCTCATATTTTTAATTTGTTGGATGCTCGTGGAGCGATTAGTGTTACTGAAAGAGCAATTTATATTAAGAGAATAAGAAATCTGGCAAAGAGTTGTGCGAAAGCATTTTTGGTAACCATCATGGAGTAGGTGACTCCATCGCCTAATAAAGTAGCGAGACTTGGTTACTCCATAATATAAAACAAATCAAAAAGGAAAGGTATATGAAAATTAAAGACAAGCAAAAACTTTTCACTGAAATCGAAGAAAAATATAAGACAGTTTTTGGTGAATCATTAATTTCGATTCATATTTATGGTAGTGCTACGACTCAAGATTTTAATCCGAAATATTCTGATATAAATGTTGCTATTATTTTAGAAGACCTTAATCTAAAAAATCTTATTAGTGCAAAAGGAACAATTAAGCATTTAAGAAAAAAACATGTAAGTGCTCCACTTTTTCTTTCAAAACAATATATTGAAAGTTCATTAGATACTTTCCCAATTGAATTTCTGAATATAAAGTCTTCACATAAAACTATTTTTGGAGATGATTATTTTGAAAAGTTGAAAATAAACCCTGAACATTTACGATTGCAAGCAGAAAGGGAATTGAAAGGTAAGCTACTAATTCTTAGATTAGCTTTTCTGGAAAACATTGGGAATCTGAAAGTAATAAAAAATCTCATTTTTACCTCATTTTCAAGTTTTATTCCTGTAATGAAAGCTATTATTGTTCTAAAGAATGAGGAAATTCCCGAAAAGATTATTTATATAATCAAAAAGACTGCTACCCTTCTCAAAATAGACTTTACAGCTTTTCTACAAGCATTTGATCTCAAAAGTAGAAACATAAAGATGAAAAGACAACAACTTGTAGAATTCTATTCAAGATATGTTCAAGTAGTTGATCAACTTTCAGAGATTGTAGACAAACTGTAAATATTTTTTGCAAATCAGAACCAGCTTGTAAAAGCAATAGAATGGATTACAATTTTCTGAAACAGAAACAGCACAATATTAAGCATACAGTCAAAATTTTCCTTCTGTTTTTTTTGATTTACCTTTTCTTTCTCAGTATTGTTATGATGGGGGAGGGGTTCAAGGGATTTAAGGGTTTATCAGAAGGATTGATACAAAATGTTAGTAATCCTATTATGGGATTAGTTGTGGGTATTTTGGCTACAAGTATCTTGCAAAGTTCATCAACCACAACTTCTATTGTAGTTGGTTTAGTAGCAAGTAGTATTTTAGGTCCAGACTCAATTCGCATTGCTATTCCGATAATTATGGGGGCTAATATTGGCACTACCATCACAAATACTATAGTTTCTCTGGCACATATTTCTCGTTCCGATGAATTTCAAAATGCCTTTAGAGCTGCAACCGTTCACGATTTTTTCAACATTATAGCTGTTGTTATACTTTTACCTCTGGAAATATGTTTTCATATAATTGAAAAGAGTTCTGTGACTCTTACTAATTTTTTGGTTTCCACAAATCTGAAAGGTGTAGAGTTTAAAAGTCCTATAGCAGCAATTACAAAACCTGTTGTCCATTTCTTATTTAATCCCAAATATACTGAATCACCAGCTGACGGAGGCCTTTTACAGAAGCTGTTATCTCCCCAACTTGCAAAATTTATTATTCTTGCAATTGCCTTATTCTTTTTGTTTATTGCTTTGAAATATATGGTGAAAATACTGCGTTTGCTTGTTGTAAACAGAGTGGAAAGGTTCTTCAGCAATGTTATTTTTCGCAATGGACTTTTAGCTTTACTATTTGGTTTGATATTAACTGCAATTGTGCAGAGCAGTTCTATAACAACTTCTCTGGTTGTACCTCTTGCTGGAGCCGGGATATTGACAATTTATCAGGTTTTACCATATACAGTCGGAGCAAATATTGGAACTACTGTTACTACTCTTTTGGCTGCGCTGGCAACTGGTAGTATACCTGCTTTGATAGTGGCAATTTCACATTTCTGTTTTAATATGTTTGGAATGGTAATTATTATGCCAGTCAAGCCAGTTCGTCACATTCCAATTAAAGCATCTGTGATGTTATCAAAAATAGTTATAAAAAGTAAACTATATCCTATTCTTTTTATTTTGATTGTTTTTTTCCTTATACCAATTCTGATCTTATTACTGACTAAGTAGTGTCTGTCCGTAAAGTCCCCCCAATTTAATTGGGGGTTGTAGAACGACCTTCCAAGGTTGTTAATGTAAATAGACTTTTCATGCCAAAGGCAGATCCTTCGGAAAATGTGCTTTAAGAAAACGAGCTAGGAACCTCGTTCTACATCTAGGGACAGATACTAAGTAGAGAGAACAAAATATTTATTTATAAAAGATGGATATCTGCTTGTAGCACGCAGACACCACTGGTGGACTTTTGATATAATATATCTAAAAAATAGTAGGTTTTTTTTATACACTATATGCAAAAAATACTTGACTTAATTCAATATGAAATTGGAATTATGTCTAAAATCTTTTCAAAAAAAGGATTCTAATTTCATGAAAATTTTTGATAGGAATGTAGTGAATACCATATTGTCAGATATGGAGACGCCCAAAATACAAATCTTGGTTGGAACCAGACAGGTTGGCAAAACCACTATCTTGAATATCATTGAAGGAAAATTAAAGAGGGATAAAAAACAAGTTATCAAAATAAATTTAGAAAATCCTGAGTATGCTAACGTTTTTAACACACCACAAAATATAATTGATTTCTTGGTAATTTCTGGATTTGATCTTTCTCAAAGAATTTTTCTTCTCTTGGACGAGTTCCAAAATTTTCCCCGGATTGATAAGGTTCTAAAATTTCTCTATGATGAATATAAAGATATAAAGGTCATTGCAACAGGTTCATCTTCACTGCTTCTCAACAGAAATATCAAGGAAGGACTTACAGGAAGAAATTTTATCTATAATGTCTACCACTTTGATTTTTATGAGTTTGCTAATGTTAGAAACAGCACACTCCTTTGCAATATGATTACATCTGATAGATTTATTGATATGCCTGAAGTTACGAGAATTATTGAAGAGTATTTTATATTTGGCGGTTATCCTGAAGTTATTCTACATCCAACACTGGAGATGAAACAAAAAATCTTTTCCAGCATCTACATAAGTTACTTGGAAAAAGATATAAACTTTTTTATTAGTTCGGCAAATACTTTTAAATTCTCTAATCTTGTAGAATTGCTTGCTGAACAAATTGGATGTTTGGTTAATATGAACTCCCTCGCAGAAACATTGAGAATTGCCCATAAGACAGTTGAAAATTATCTTTTTATATTAGAACAAACCTTTTCTGTGAAACTCTTACCACCTTTTTGCCGTAATAAAGAAAAGGAAATCAGGAGAATGAAAAAGGTCTATTTCTACGATTTAGGTTTAAGAAACTATGTTCTAAAACTACAAAGACTACCTTTAGACCAGGGAACAATAGCCGAGAATTTTGCTCTAATAGAGATGCTTAGGAACAATGATTACAGTATAAAATATTGGAGAACTAAAAATGGGACTGAAATTGATTTCATTTTAGAAAGTTATGGGGAAATCATTCCTGTAGAAGTAAAATATAAAAATAGAGTAAATACTAATATTATACCTCCAAATTTGAAATCTTTTATAAATCAATACGAAATTAAGATGGCTTATGTGTTAACTAAAAATCAGGAAGGTGAAGTGATGTATAATGGGAAAAGGATAATTTTTAAGCCAATTATTTTTGCAAGAAATATCAATTGGGGAGCGGGAGCGGAAGAGCGCGGAGCGTAAAGCGTATTGGCGTAACTCAAGTTTCGCAGGAGAACACTAATAAAGTTGATTTTTATTGATTAGTTGATCTTTATTTTTAAGAATGAAATATTCGTCTTATTAGTGTTTACCTGCCTTATCTTCGTTTATCTGAGGTGGATTAAAATTGTAACACGCTTCTCTGAAGCGTCTGTCAGAAGGAGCTCTGCTCCATATTATGAACCAGAGATTCATAATACTGACGGAACAGAGTTCCGTGTTACAGAGAGAATAGAGTTCCTAAGTGCGAAATTTGAGTTAGTGTAACACACATATCTTCCATGCTCTACAAATAAATAGAGGGAATATTAGGATTGGGTTTAAAAATGAGTAATAAGAAAATATTAATTATGTCCCGATTAACCAGCTTTGATAAATATGATGAGAAGTTTGATATTGAATTCTGGTCAAAATTGGGAGTTGAAAAAAAGTTCATAGCTGCCTGGAAAATGACTCAAGAGGTTAATTTAATAAGAGGTAAGAATGGAACACAATCCCGACTTCAAAGATCTTTTTCACTTATTAGAAAAAGAGAAAGTTGAGTATCTGATTGTTGGGGCTTATGCACTTATTTATTATGCGACTCCCAGATATACGAAAGATATTGATATTTGGGTTAAACCACAGCCGGAAAATATAAAAAATTTGTGGACTACATTAGAAGAATTTGGTGCTCCTTTAATAGATATAACGCCAGATGATTTTTTGAACCCCAATATCATTTATCAGATAGGTGTTGAACCAAACAGAATAGATATTCTTACCTCAATTTCTGGAATTGAATTTGATGCAGCATGGGCGAACAAAACTGCAAGCACTTATGCTGGTGAAAGGATTTATCTGTTAAGTTTGGACGACTTGATAAAATCAAAAGAGGCATCAAATAGACCGCAAGACAGAATAGATCTAGAAATTTTGTCCGAAATAAAAAGGAAATGAAATTAATTTTTATTTGGAGGTAAAAAATGCTTAAGGAAATATTACGGCTTTTTAAGAAAAGTAATCTATTTATGGAAGCACATCAGGAAGCATGCCAGATGCTTAAAAGTGATAATCAAATGTTTGATAATGTTTGTGCAAAATTGCGAGGTCATCCTATTCCTCATCCTGATGTTAACATATTTGATGAAGAAAAAAAGTTGGATAAAACGGAAAGAGCAATTCGCAAAAAGGTTCTTACTCATATCTCACTTTCAAATGCAGCTGATACTCCTGGCAGTATTATACTTATTGGTATTGTAATAGATTTGGAACGAATTGGTGATTATACTACAAATATTGCAGAACTATCCCAAGTGGTTTCACAAAAATTAGAAGTTGGTGAGTTAGAAAATGAGTTGCAAGATATTGAAAAAAAGATAGCGACTGCCTTTGATATTGTGGGTTATGCTTTTGAGAATTATGATAAAGAATCCGCGCAATCAGTTGCCAGCAAAACTCTGCCCCGACGTTGCGATGCCCTTTTAAATAGATTGATGACAGAAGATTTGGGATTATCTCCACAAAATGCCGTCATATCCGCACTTTATATCCGTTATCTGAAAAGAGTAGCTTCTCATCTTATTAATGTGGCTACTACTTTAGTGCAGCCGTTTGACAAAGTGCGTTTCATTCATCAAAATAATTCCATTAAATCCTAAAATATTCAATAAAAAATATAGATGCCTCAAAAAGTTATTGTCATTGGAGGAGGTCCAGCAGGTATGATTTCTGCAGGGAGAGCTGCTGAATTAGGAGCGGATGTGATTCTTTTAGAAAAGATGAATAAGTTAGGACTAAAACTCTCTCTTACCGGAAAAGGAAAGTGTAACATAACAAATACTGAACCTGAAATATCTACCTTTGTTGAACATTATGGCAAAAATGGTAAATTTCTTACCAATGCCTTTCATAGATTTTTTAATAAGGATTTAATCGGATTTTTTGAGAATTTGGGCTTAGAACTCAAGCAAGAATCTGGAGGAAGGATTTATCCAAAATCAGATGATTCTTGGTTAGTGGTTGATGCTTTAAAAAAGTATATTAATAAAAACAATGTACAGATTAAATTGGAATACCCAGTTAAGGAACTACTTCATTATAAGAATAAGATAGGTGGTGTTATTTCAAATAAAGAAAATTTTCTTTGTGATGCGGTTATTGTAGCAACAGGGGGAGCTTCATATCCTCAAACTGGTTCTGAAGGCGATGGATATAGATTTGCTCATCAAACTGGACATAGGGTTTGCCCAATCTACCCTGCATTGGTGCCGTTAAATATTAGATTCCCAATTATCCCCGAGCAAATCGGGGAGGGAACGACCCAAAATTTATCAGGATTAAAACTGAAAAATGTTTTACTAATAGCATATAAGAATGATGAGAAATTGGCAGAAGAGTTCGGAGAATTCTATTTTACAGATTTCGGAATAGATGGCTCTGCTGCACTTAAACTAAGTAGTAAAATTAAAGAAGCGATTCTATCCTCTGAACTAAAGATGAAAATAGACTTAAAACCTGCTTTAACTCAATCTCAATTGCATAGTCGTATAATAAGAGAAATTGAGAATAACGGAAAAATGAGTTTCAAGACCTTACTGAAATCATTTCTGCCAAGACAAATGATAACTATTTTTCAAGAATTATGCAATATTGATACTCATAAGAGGATTGCAGAGATTTCCAAAACTGAAAGGGAAAGGATTGTGAATCTTTTGAAAGGTTTTGAATTGGCAATTACAGGCACCAGACCTCTTTCTGAAGCCATTATTACTTCTGGAGGTGTGGATTTAAGCCAAATAAATCCTCAAACAATGGAATCAAGAATTATTTCTGGACTCTATTTTGCCGGAGAGGTTCTGGATATTGATGGAGATACTGGTGGATATAATTTGCAAGCTGCTTTTTCTACAGGATATTTAGCAGGGGAATCAGTTGCAATAAGGAATAATTAATAAAGGGATGTGTAGATAAAACCATGAAGAAACAATTATCTAATAATGAAATAAAAAATTTATATAAGACTATATGTAAATATCACAAAAAATATTTAAACCAGTATGAAGTGAAACTTCCAAGATTGGTTAATGCCAAAGGAGATTATACTAAAGATGCTCTTGTATTGGTTTATTTGGTTCAGGATTATCCAAATACCAAAAAAGTCTCAAAAGGAGAACTTACACAATTTATTCGTCAATACTATCCTGATGTGAATGATGTTCAACAGGCGAGACATCTTGGTGCACAGAAAGGCTGGTTTATTGCAGCAGGCGGTCGCGATAATAGAAATGTAGTTCTTACCAGAGGAGAATACAAACTTGTAACTTTAAAAAAACCTTATCCTGCTTTTCATGGACATAGAGTAGAACAAACAGAAGATTGAAAAGAATTAAAAAAACGGTACGGATATAGATGTGCTACTTGTGGTTCAATTGAAGGCAAGCCCAATATCCATTGGCCAAACACTATTACAAGATTACAAAAAGCTCATATAAATCCAAATTTACCTTTAGAGACGGGTAATATAATACCACAATGTCAAAAGTGTAATAGGGCAGATAGAAACAATTGGGTTTATGATGAAAGGGGTAGAGTAATAAAATTATCTAATCCAAATGTAATAAAAAGATCTGATGAGGAAATCAGGTTTAAGGTTTATAAGATATTATATGAAGAATTTAAAGGGGTAAATCCAGATGAATAGCGAATTAATGAACAAGATTGTATTGGGAGAAGCTGAAAGTATATTACCAAAAATTGAAGATAATTCAATAGACCTTGTTTTAACAGACCCTCCCTATTTCTTGGATAAAATGGATGATAAATGGGACAATGATAAGGTTTCAAAAATAACAGATTATTGCCATACTATCAAATCTCTTCCACCTGGAATGAAGTTTAATAAAGAGCAAGGAAAAAGATTTTATAAGTGGTATTTTAAAATATCAAAAGAGTTATATAGAGTTTTAAAACCCGGTGGTTTCTTCTTTTCATTTTCAAGTCCACGACTTTATCATAGGATGGTTTCTGCAATTGATGATGTTGGCTTTTTAATAAGAGATTGCTTTATCTGGCTTTATACGCAGAATCAGCCAAAAGCTATGTCGCTTAATCATTTTATTGATAAATTAGATTATGATAATGAAACTAAAATTGAATTGAAAGAGAGATTAAATGGATGGAAAACTCCACAAATAAAATCTTGTTTTGAACCTATTGTAATGGCTCAAAAAAAATATGAGAGAACATTTTTAAACAATATGTTAAAGTATAATGTTGGACTCTTAAATACAAATGTAAAAATCGGAGAAGATATGTTCCCTTCAAATGTTATGACTACACAAAGAATTCACGAAATCACGAATAAATGTTTTCTTTTACCCAAACCTACAAAAGAAGAAAAAGGAGAATTCAATATACATAAAACTGTAAAACCTTTGGCAATATGTGAGTACATAATAAAATTAACAACTTGCTCAGAAGATGCGGTTGTTTTGGATCCTTTTGTGGGTAGTGGCACAACTTCAGTAGCAGCAAAAAAATTGGGGAGAAAGTTTATTGGTATTGATACCAATCTTGAATATGTAGAAATTGCCTTAAAAAGATTAGAGAATATTGAAAGAGAAACAGTGTCATACTACGAAACCAAAAATAATGGGATACAACTTAGAGTTCTTGAAGCAAAAAGTAAATATTTAAGAAAGAGGAAGCAGACTAGCGTACGGAGTGGAAAATAAAAAATGAAAAAAATTGACCTACATATTCATACAACTTATTCTGATGGCACTTATACTCCAAAAGAGATAATTAAGGCTGTTAAGGATTTAGAATTTTCAACAATAGCCATAACCGATCATGATACTATTGATGGATACTTGGCAGCAAGAAAATATGCAAGAAAATATGATATTGAACTTATCCCTGCAGTAGAAATTAGTAGCTATTATCAGAATTATGATATACATATTCTTGCGTATTTTATTGATATTCATAATAAAAAATTAACTACTTTACTAAATTTTACACAAAAGGCAAGAACAAAACGAGCAAAGCAGATATTAGAAAAATTAGAGGAATTTGAGATATTTTTAACTATGAAACAAGTATATGAATTTGTTGGAAACAAAAAAGTTATTAGCCGTCCTCATATTGCAAATGCAATGCTTAAGAATGGTTTTATTGAAAACTATGAAGAAGCTTATTATAAATATATTGGAAATGATAGTCCAGCATATGTTTGTAAGCCAACTTATAAACCAGTAGAAATTTTTCAAATTGTCAAAGAAGCTGGTGGACTATCTGTTCTGGCTCACCCTGGTGTTATTAAAAATGACTTTCTCATCCCTGAATTAGTTGAACTAGGATTAGATGGTCTTGAAATATTCTATCCGCTACATACTATTTACCAGAAAAACAATTACTTAGAATTGGCTCATCGTTATAATCTACTTATAACTGGCGGTTCAGACTTTCATGGTAATAACAAAAAAAATAATGAATTAGGAAGAGTCACACTTAAGGAAGAATATTTGGAAAGACTTCGATTTAAATGGCAAGAAATGAGTAAAGGTACAAATTAGAAAATTGAATTTATCCATAAGAAAAGATTAGAGGTTATCTTGGCAAAGAAATTACCAGAGTTTTTAAGAAAATATTTTTGGGATGTAGATTTTGATAAACTGGATATGAATGTCTATCCAAAGTTTGTTCTTAGTAGAATACTTGAATATGGTAATGAAAAGGCAGTTAGATGGATGAAGAAAAATTATACCAAAGATGATGTTGCCGATGTTTTATTTAGGCTTCGTATTGTTTCACCAAAGAGTGCAAACTTCTGGGCAATTATTTTTGGTATTGATAAAAAGAAGGTTTTATGTTTACAGAAACATTATTTGGAAATACGAAAAATGCATTGGCAATATTAGGCAACTCACATTTATTAGATAACGCGTATTTAGCTGGTGGAACTGCTTGTGCTTTGCAATTGGGACATAGAATTTCTGTTGATTTAGATTTTTTTACTCAGAAGGAATTTGATTCTAAAGAATTAATCAATTCTCTTAAAAAGATAGGTAATTTTACACTAGAGCAGCAAAGTTGGGGAACCGTTCTTGGTACTTTTGAGGACATAAGATTTAGCATCTTTGTTTATGATTATCCAATTTTATTTCCTTATAAGGTAATTTTTAATATCAACATCCTTGATTTAATGGATATATCCGCAATGAAAATAGATGCTATCTCTACAAGAGGAATAAAGCGGGATTTTATAGACCTCTATTTTATGTGCAAAGAAGGAATTTTATTAAAAGATGCATTATCTTTTTATGATCAAAAGTATGGAGAATTATCCTCTAATATTGTGCATATATTAAAAAGTTTGGTCTATTTTATTGATGCAGAGGTCTCAGAGATGCCCAAGATGTTAAAAGAATTACAATGGCAAAAAGTAAAAAGGTTTTTTGAAACAGAAGTTAGAAAATTAGAAAAATCTTTCTTTGGTATAATCTAAAGGATAATGCAAATAAAAAAGCTTATTTTACTTGAAACTTTTGACACAAATACCTATCTCATCTGGGATAGAATCGAAAAAGTCGGTACTGTTATTGACCCTGCAAACAAAGCTGAAGTTATTTTTAAAGAGTCCCAGAGACTTGGATTTGAAATTAAATACATAATTAATACGCATGGTCATGGTGACCATATTGGAGCTAATGGAAAATTGAAAGAGCTTACAGGAGCAGAGATTTGTATTCATCAATTAGATAATGATAAATTGAAAAATCCTGAATTAAATTTTAGTATCTTCTTTGATTATCATGTAACTTCTCCATCAGCAGATAGATTTTTAGAAGATAATGAAATTATTTCCATTGGTTCAGAACAACTAAAAGTGTTACATACTCCCGGTCATTCTATCGGTAGTATATGCTTATTGGGTAATGGTTTTTTAATAAGTGGTGATACACTTTTCTTTGAAGGTGTTGGAAGAACTGATTTGCCCGGAAGTGATGAAAATGAACTCAGACAGAGTATAAAAGAAAAATTGTTCATCCTTCCTGACAGAACAAAAGTGTTCCCTGGTCATGGAGGAGTAACAACAATTGGTCATGAAAAATCTCACAATCCATTTATAATATTTTGAAATGAAACCTACATGTTCCGAAAACAATCGGGACTCAAAGGAGAATGAAAATAATAATAAGATGTTTATGTTAATGAAAGAATTTATTTTTTATCTGTGTTTATCTGCTTTATCAGTGTAATCTGTGTGCTATTTTTAGATGAAAAATTTTGTCTTGATTCTTGATTTTGGGTCACAGTTTACACATTTAATAGCCAAATCCATTCGTCTTTTGAATATCAAATGTGAAGTAGTTCCTTACAATATTTCTCTACAAGAAATAAAGAAGAAATCCCCTGCTGGTATTATTTTTTCAGGTAGTCCAAAAAGTGTATTAGATAAGAACGCTCCAATATGTGATAAAAAAGTGTTTGATTTGGGAATTCCAATACTTGGTATTTGTTATGGAATGCAGTTAATAACATATTTGTTAGGTGGTAAAGTTATTAATGGATCTAAAAAGGAGTATGGGTATGTAGAAACTGTAATTATAAAAGATACAGAATTATTATCCGGGTTGAATAGCAAAGATGTAATATGGATGAGTCACTCAGATATAGTTGAACAAATACCTAAAGGTTTTGAATCTTTTGCTCATACTATGAGCTCTCCATTTGTTGCAATGCAAAATGTTGACGCCAAAATCTATGCAGTCCAATTTCATCCTGAAGTAACTCATACTGAAAAGGGATTGAAAGTTTTTGAAAACTTTCTTTTCACAATTTGTAAAATTACATCAGATTGGTCAACAAGCTGGCAAACATTTATTGAAAAAAGCATAAAATCACTTAAAGATAAGGCTGGCACTAAAAGAGTCCTTTTAGGTTTAAGTGGTGGGGTAGATTCATCAGTAACTGCAGTTTTGCTTCATAAAGCAATTGGAGATCATTTAATACCAATCTTTGTTGATACTGGATTAATGAGAAAAAATGAAGTAACAGAAATAATTGAAGCTTTTGAGAGTTATCTGAAAATAAAATTATATGTAGTATATGCAGCTGAAAAATTCTTTCACAAACTAAGAGGAGTTATAGATCCGGAAAAAAAAAGGAAAATTATTGGAAACTTATTTATTGAAATTTTTGAACAAGAAGCACAGAAATTTGATGATGTAGAATTTCTTGCTCAGGGCACCTTATATCCTGATGTAATAGAAAGTAGTGTAAGCACAAAAACCTCTGTAACTATCAAATCTCATCATAATGTTGGAGGATTACCAGAAAAAATGAATCTCAAAGTAATTGAACCTCTTCGTGATTTACTAAAATATGAGGTTAGAAAAATTGGGAAAGAGTTAAAAATTCCAGACAAAATATTAAATAGACATCCATTTCCCGGACCTGGATTAGCAGTCCGTATTATCGGTGAGGTTACTCCTGAAAAAGTTAAATTACTCCAGGAAATCGATGCGATATTTATTGATGAGCTTATAGAGAATAATTATTATGACAAAATCTGGCAGGCTTTTGCCGTACTTCTCCCAATCCAATCTGTTGGGGTTATGGGTGATGACCGTACTTATGAAAATGTATGTGCTTTGCGTGCTGTTAATAGTCTTGATGGAATGACTGCTGACTGGTCCAGAATTCCTTATAATATTTTAAGAAAAATATCTAATAGGATTATTAATGAGGTCTCTGGTATTAATCGTGTAGTCTATGATATAAGTTCAAAACCACCAAGCACAATTGAGTGGGAATGAGACAAATAATCAATTAAGCAGGATAAACCTGCTTCTACCCGTTAGCTGCTGGGTAGGTCTGGGTTTATCCCAGACCGATAGATTCCAGACCACATTGTATATTTATCAATCATAAAATATGAAAACTTTGAGAATATTTTTTGTTCTTTTCTGCATCTTTCAAATTATATCAATTGGGCTTTCTTATGCAAATGATATAGTCGCAGAAGTTGATGGTGAACCTATTACCTGGCTTGAGATGCAGAATCGTTATGAACTTTTATGGAAAGACTATTTAAAAGATAAAACAAAATATCTATCCGTCTTAGAAGAGACATTTCATAAAGATTTAAAAAGAATTGCCTTAAATCAATTGATAGACGAAAGTTTATATCTAATCTATGCTGAGGAAAATAATATAATTGTAAGTGATCAGGAATTGGAAACTATTTTTAAAGAAATTTATTCTAATAATGATGTTTTTTTATCAGACGGAAGGTTTGATAACCAAAAATTTCAAGATTTTAAAAATCAACACCCTGATACATATCAGCAAATCATTAATAAAATCAGAGATGATGTCCTTGATGAGAAAATAAGACAAATCATAAAGGAACAATTTCAATTGACTGACAACCAACTTTTTGATCTCTATTTTAGGGAAAACTCAAGAATAAAACTAAAATACATAGTTGTCCCAGATTCGCTTATGCCAGAAGTATTCCCAGCTACCCCAGCCTATTTACAGGAGTCCTACAATAAGAATAGGAAGCATTATATCTCTTCAAAAAAGGTAAAAATAAAATTCTTTATTATTGAGGATAAAGATTTCTATTCTGCTATTTTAACTAATATAAACAAGATAATAGATTTGGATACTTCAGAAAATTATATTGAATATATTAGAGACTTAGCACATGAAAGAGCAAGGGAACAAGCAGAAAAACTTATCTCAAAATTAAAGTGGGGCTTGGAAAACGAAAGAACTTTAAGGAGAAAATACCACATTTTTGAAACTGACTATCTTCAAAAAGGAGATAAAATAGGTCTCTTAGAGAACAGTAAAAACATTGTGAAGTTTGCACTTAGACAGAAAAAGGGTAAGTTCTTTTCATATCCAATTGAGCAAGAGTATGGTTGGTTTATTTTTCAAACTGCAGATATTCAAAAATCCCATTTTGCAGATTTTTCTGAAGCTGCACCTCAATGCTGGAATGATTATATTAAATATGGAAGGAAAACATATTTTGATAATAAATCTGAAAATTATTATAAAGAGAATATTGAAAATCAGGACATTTATAAAGTAAATATAAGTTATATTCTCTTTAACAGAAAAAATCTTATTTTTGATATTAATATCTCCCCAGATTCTGTTGCAAGTTATTATGAAAAAAATATTGAAGATTTTGTTACTGTGAGAGATACTCTACCATTAGAAAAAGTTCAGGAAGACATTTTAGAAATTTTGGTTGAAGATAAAGAGAAAATATTGTTTGATTCCTTAATTATTTCAATTTGTAAAAAAGTCAAATGTAATGATTTTAATTTTTCCATACATAATTCTCAAATAAAAAGTAATGTTGAATTTATAAAGAATATTCCTTATTATGAATCTCCATTTTCTTTATTAGCTGATACAATATTTACAACACAAGTTGATTCAATTTTTCAAATTCAAAAGTATGAGAATATCTTAATTGGGCGAGTCAACAAACGAGAAAGTATTAAAAAATCAAAAATACCACGATTGAAACAAGTGATAGAAATACTTATGAAAGAAAAATGGGATAATTTCTGCGATTCCCGTTTTCAAAAGTATTATAATGCTAATAAAGATAAATATTTTACAGATGACAAATTTAGAGTATCATACATTTATTTCCCCAATGATACATCCAATATTGAAGTATCAGAAGAAGAAGCTATCAAATATTTCCAAAATAATTTAGAAAAAATTATTACTCCTAAAAAAGTGAAGTTAGAAACCATATTTTTACCATATTCCCAGAATATTCAACAAACCATTAATAATATACAATCAGCAATATTAGATTTAGTAAGTTTTTCAATATTATCCGAGATTTATTATAATAATCACAAAATGACCAACCAGCAGGATAATTTTCTGAATTATGATCAATTGGATAAAGAAATTCGCAAAGTAATTGATACATTAAAACTTGGCGGAATAAGTTCTCCAATTTATACAAATGAAGGTTGTTTTATTATAAAACTTATTGAAAAATTGGAAACAAGAGTAACTGATTTTATGGAAATAAATTCTAATATTTTATCAGAAATTAAATTTCAAAGAGCTGATAGTATAAATTTCAATAATATTACAACTATCTTTGATTCAATCAATTCTGTGAATGACTCTTTATTACAAAAATATGAGATTCAATTACATCTATCTGATTATTTTGTTATTAAAAATGATTCAATACTTATTGATAGTTTCTTATGTATAAGGCAAAGTGATTTTGGTTTGTTGAGAAATACCAGAATAGGTAGAAAGGTAGAGAAAATTTTTAAGGTAAAAAATGGTTATGCAATTCTATTTTTGGATAATAAAATAGTAGGGAAAAAAATAACTGGATATGAGTCCTATGCTCTTGCAAGAGAAGAATTTTCTCAAATTGTAAAATATGAAGAATGTAAAATTTTTACAGATTATTTGGCTCAAATTGTGAAAAATCATGCCAAAGGCAGATCCCTGGATAATGAAGATAAAATTTTGTTATCTGTATTTGGTGGTATAAAAGAAACAGATTGGCTGACATATTTTGATAAAGTTAACAATCTAAAAAACAGCTCAATTATTTTGCGAGATGCATTTTCTCATGATATTGGAACATATAGTCATCCTATTAGATTTAGTGATAAAGGATTTGGCTTCTATTTTATTAAAGACAAAAAAATTGTAACCCGCAAGGATTTTATTTTGATAAAGGAACAATATCGTGAAGAATATATTAATGCTAAATTTAATGAATGGTTTGAAGATTATAAGCTTGAGAAGCAGGTAAAGATTTTTGAAAATTAATATTAAATCTTTTCAAATCGCAAAACTTGACAGTGATGATAATAGTCAAACAAAAAAGCATCTGATAAATTTTCACTTTTTCAAAATGCCGGGATAGCTCAGCAGGTAGAGCAGGGGCCCGAAAAGCCTTGTGTCCGTGGTTCAATTCCGCGTCCCGGCACCATTTTTTTGATTTTCACCGCAGACCTGCCCGCCACACAAGGCTTTGGCAGGCAGGGACACAGAGGACACAGAGAAATTTTTATATTTATATTTGTGTCTACCAGTTTGAATCGGTATTCCAACTTATAGAGATTCGTGTCCATTCGCCGTAGCAGTAGAACTGCTACTGCGAAGGATGAACCTTTATGGTGAAAGATTTTTTTAGATAAAACCTACATACTCCAAAAACAGGTCGGTGACCAAAGGATTTTGTCAATTACACCGAAAATTACTAATATTTTAAATAGATTTAATTTTATAAATAAAATATTGTTCGTGTTAGTTCGTGTGGTTCGTGGCAAAAAAGGGATTTACTTATGCGAAAAATCGGTATAACAATCGGAGACCCAACAGGCATTGGACCAGAAATTACATTAAAGGTTATCAATTCTTACTCAGGGACAAATACAATAATAGTTTATGGTAGATTTCCAATTAGTTCAAAAATTGATAATTTGATTAAAATTTGTGATATTAGTGAAATTCAAAACTTTCCGGGGAGTAATTTATTCTGGATTCCAACATTTCAAGATTATGAGTTTAATCCAGGAAAGCCATCCAAATTAAGTGGATTATCTGCTTACAATGCAATAAAAAAAGCAGGAGAAGATGCTTTTAAAAAAGATATTAATGTTATTGTAACAGGTCCATTAAGTAAACATTATATACAATTAACATATCCTGATTTTATTGGTCATACTGAATTCTTTGCAAACCAGTCCTCAACAGAAATTTTTGTAATGTCATTTTTTAGTGAAAAGATAAATGTTGCTCTTCTTACAACCCATTTGGCTTTAAAGGATGTTTCTAAAAATTTAGAAAAGAATAAAATTATAAATCAGATAAGATTAATAAACAACTCATTAAAAAAGTTTTTTCATATCAAGAAACCAAAATTGGCTTTACTTGGACTCAACCCACATAGCGGTGAACAAGGTAGTTTTGGTGATGAAGAGCAGAAAATTTTTATTTCTGTCATTAAACAATTAAATGAAGAAGGTATTTTTATTGATGGACCATTTCCTGCTGATACATTTTTTGCAGGCAATTATCAGAGATACGATATTATAATTTCTGCATATCATGATCAGGGTTTGATTCCATTCAAGATGTTGTCTTTTGGTTCTGGAGTGAATGTCACATTTGGTCTTCCGTATATACGAACTTCTGTTGATCATGGAACAGCTTTTGATATTGCAGGTAAAAATATTGCTTCTGAGAAGAGTATGCTTGCAGCACTGAAGCTTGCCGAAAAAATCATTTAGGGGGTGGAATAAAACAAACTATGCAAAATAAAAATGTCTCGATGGATGTCAATCTATGGGATTTACTATCTAACCCTGTTAGAGTAATTTCCTCTAACAAGGCTAACAGGGCAAATTCTATTCCACCCCCTAAATGATTTCAGAATATAAAATATTTAAAAATTACAAAAGAATTATTGGCATTGATGAAGCCGGAAGAGGACCAATTGCCGGACCAGTTGTTTCTGCTGCCGTAATTCTGCCCCAAAATTGTAATATTTTTGGAATAGATGATTCCAAAAAATTATCCCAAAGAAAAAGAGAAAAATTATACAAAAAAATTATTCAAGCCGCTGAAAATTATGCGATTGCACAAGTGAACTCAAAAAGAATTGATAAAATAAATATTCTCAGAGCAACATTTTTAGCTATGAGAAAAGTTATCCGAAAATTAGAAAATTCAGCAGATTATTATTTAGTAGACGGTCCATTTCTTCCGACAAAATATGAAAATAAAAAATTAGACATTGAAGGTGAACCAATTATAAAAGGTGATCAAAAATACTATTGCATTGCAGCCGCTTCGATTCTTGCAAAAGTTACAAGAGATAATTTGATGATTAAATATCATAAAAAATATCCCCAATTTGATTTTCTTCATAATAAAGGATATCCAACAAAAAAGCATATAGAAGCAATAAAAAAGTATGGAATAACATCAATTCATAGAAAAACTTTTTCACCCATTTCAAAAATTTCATTAAAGCATATATGAAAATATTGACAGAATATTTATATAAGTCATAAATTAAGTTGTTATGATAATATTATTGTACTATAAGATATTAACAAAAATATGGAGGTAAACATGAAACGATTAAGATTTGTTTGTCTAATATTATTTTCACTCATTTTAACCACTTCATTATTGGCACAAACAGGAGCATGGCATCCGGAAAAAACTTATTGGCCAAGGACCTTAATTGATTCTAGCGACGCAGCAATTGATGTTGTTCGCGACAGAATTACTATTGAGCCTTATGATACGATTTATACCAAGGTTGTTACATCATCTGATATTCCTTATTATTCTTGTAGTATGGAAAGGGATAAAGCAAAAGTTTGTAGATGTGCTGCATTTCGTTACTTGATGGAAGATAACATTACCTATGCTGATAAAGCAAAGGAGTATCTATTAGTTGCACAAAGAGAGTATGCGGCTTCTGGTGACTGGATACAAAAGTATAAAAATATTCTCTGGGATTCTGAGATAATATCAATGATATGTCTTGCATATGATTTTTTAAAAGGTAATGCTTATGATTTTGGAGTAGATGAGACTGCAGTTCGTAATCAAATAAAAGGTGTGGCATCATCACTTTACTATGATTTAATTGCAGACCCAAATCCCTGGGCTATGTTAAGACTTATGTGGGAGAACGGGTTTGGAGAAGAGATCAACTATGGTGTAAAATTTGCCTCTGCAATGGGTATGGCAGCAATAGTTTTGAATACTGAAACGAGCGGAAATGATTGGGAACAACCACAAACCTGGATAAACTATAGTATGAATAAATTACATGACCAATTTCATGACTATTTAGTAGATGAAGATGGTGGTTGGGCAGAAGGTGCTCATTACCAGAGATTTAGTGCTTCAAATTATATTCCCTTTACGATTTCTCATTGTAATTTTGTTGATGGTCAAACAGAAGATTATGATGGAACACCTTTACCACCTTTGCTTTTAGACCTACAGTTTGAGAAAAATGCAGAATGGGGAATAAAAATTAGAATGCCAAATGGAGCCCGTCCTAATTTTGATGATAGTTTCCTTGATCCATATTTTTACAACGGCTATTTTGCAGCATATTGGGATAATGATCTTTATGCATGGGATTATATTGTTTCTGCAAGTCCATATTATTCAAGTGCCTCATCCGGAAATATGGATGTTGAAATGATTTGTGCTTATGATAATTATTATACAGGAACCACAGCACCTGATTTTTCTCTTACACAATTTTTACCAACTTCAGGTCAAGCAGTCTTTCGTAGCAGTTGGGACCAAGATGCAGTTTATATGTGCCTTTTAGGTGAGAACGGGCAAGCAAGATTGGGTGGTCGTACTCACGAACATCCTGATAACACAAGTTTTATCATTTCTGCTTATGGTGAACTTCTGGCAATGGATTGTGGTTATATTAGTTGGGATAAACGTGATAGTGTTCGTTTTGCAGAAAACCACAGTTTGATTCTTGTTGATGGCAATGGACCACCTGCAGCCGGGGCATCCACTTCAGAAGGTGCAGATGCATTTATTGAAAACTTCTTTGATACAGATAAATTTGATTATTCCGAGGTTTCCACCAATTATCAAAATACTGATTTTAAAAGATGTGTCTCATTTATAGATGATTCCTATTTTGTGATTTCTGATTTTGTTGATGGTTCAGAAAGTCATACTTATGATTGGCTTTTACATGGGAATGGTGGTGGAACAACTGGTAATGGTTTCTTTCAAACAACATATGGTTCAGTTTATTCGGTCAATGATGTAGATTTAAACTTTTTTATTAATTCTACAGAAGACATAACATTATCAAATTATGATGATTATCATGATGGTGGTATTTATGATTCATTGTTTATGCATACAGTAACAAAAGCAGGAGTTTCAGGTGAAGATGTTTTATTCTCATCATTTCTTATACCTTCGCAATCTTCAAGAGATATTACATACAATCCTATTGACATGGGAACATGTGTTGGTGGTACAATATCAATGGATAATGAGAAGACAATCACTTTAGTAAAAAATAATAATAATACAGTATCAGCAGAATTCTTCGGTATAAATGTTTCCTCCGATTGTCATATATTAGTTATCTCGCGACTCGATGATGACATACCAAAAAATATTTTTATAAAAGAAGGTCAGAGTTTATCTTATGATGATACTACGATTGTGAATTGTTCAGAGATAACAAATCTTGCTTTAAATATTTTTTCAGATTATGCTGATGGCTATGTTAGTAATGGATGTGAAGTTGAATTTTATACAGGAAATGAGCCTACAAATGTAATTGGTGGAACATATAGTTTTTCTAATGGAATAACAACAATATTATTCCCGGATGATACTAATTTCCATATTGATGTTGAATGGTCTTTTACTTACGATGTGGATGAAGAACCCATAGAAATTGACATCTTGGATAACCTTAATATCTATCCAAATCCATTTAAAGAAGTTAATACAATTTCGTTTACAATCAAAAAACCTCAACAAATATCAATAGAGGTTTTCAATCTTAAAGGACAGAAAATAATTACTGTTATAGATAGTTACTTACAAGTTGGAGATTATACAGAAAACTGGGATGGTGTTGATTGGAATAATAATAGGGTTACAAGTGGAACTTATTTTTATCGGATATGCATCAATAATAGCAAATTTACTACGAAAAAAATAAATCTAATAAGGTAGATGAAAGGAGTAGCAATGAAAGAATATATTAGTATTTTAATATTCTTTATTGTGTTTTTAATTTTGTCTTCTTGCACGGTAAAGAAATTTGAAGCACCTGAGTGGGATGTTGAGCTTGCAGTGCCCCTTATTAATGAAACATACTATATGAAAGATATTGCAGATTCAACTGAAGATTATATCATAGCTGTGGTTAACGACACTATGGAATTTTCTATAACCCAGGATCTAGATACTACGAGAGTGGAAGATGAACTTAAAGTTGATGGGCAGGAAAAGACCTTTGAAGAGGAGATCGGAGATGAATTGAAACTGGAAGACCATCACGAAACCTTTTCTGTAGATGTTGGTGATAGTCTGAAATTAGATGGCAGGTCGGATTCTTTCTCAACTGAAATTGGTGATAAACTTGAAGTCGGTTCTCGGGAGGATGCCTTCTCTGTAGATGTTGGCGATAGCTTGAAAATAATGGAACAAAGTAGTGCGTTCTCAAACCAACTGGAAAGAATTGAGGTTGAAGAAACTGGTGAATCTTATGCTAGCGTTGGCGTGTTAGAATTTGCAAGGTCTGCAGTTCCAGGAGTTGGTGAGATACATAATCAACCAATACCACCTATTTATAGTTTTCCACCTATAGATACTAATTTTACAGTTTTTGAAAATGACAATATTGAATATGTTGTTATAGATTCAGGCTGGGCTTTTATAGAATTTACTGATTCTACACAAATTCCTCTTAGCTCAATTTACCAAGACCATTATATGAGGATAGAAATTTATGGAGAAGAGATAATTCCTGAAAATTTAATATTAACACATTATATAGACCATGTGATTCCAGGAGGTGCTACGGAAAATATTGTGCTTGATCTTTCTGGTTGTAAAGTATATAAACATAATTTTATGCGAGTTCTTCTTACAACCGATGGTACTGGAGCAACCCCAATTGATGTTTTAGAGGAACATAAATTTATTGTAATGTTAAGTGTAAGTGAGATGACTGTTAGTGAGGCATTTGCAAAATTACCGGCAGAGCATATTATACATAATGACGCCATTTCTATAGAAGATAATGATGTTCAGGTAATTTATGCAAAAATTGATTCATGTCTTGGAAAAGTCCTAATAGATAATTATCTTCCTATTGATGCAAGGGCTACACTTGACTTTGTTGAATTATTAGATGACGCAGGCTCACCGCTGCATATTGAATTCGATATCTATCAAAGTCCTCCAACAAACAATTATTCATTGGATTTATCCGATTGTGAAATCACTTCTGATTCCCAAAACATATTAGATTCTCTGCATTTTACATATAAGATAGATACATATCCAACAGAAAATTTTGTGAACATCAATACTACCCAATATGTAGATTGTCGTGTTGAATTTGGGACAATGTGGTTTGAAGAGGTTTCTGGTTATGTTAACCAGGCATTTTCAAAAGATGATGATTTATCAATAGCAGATGATACAGGTGAGATTATTCTGGAAGATGCTTTGATAAGAGCAGGAAATTTAAGTATTGAACTTTCAGGGTTGGATTTTACCCCGGAAATCTCCATACAATTTGATGAAATTAGATTACCACCCGATTATATCCACCCAGTTGTAATTACTAATGATGATTTTGGTGGATATGATTTTTCAGACCATAAATTTGTGCTCGCTCCTGACCAGCTCGTCCATTATCATATTAATGTGCAGATGCCCGGTCAATCAGAGCTAATTACAGTGGACAATACCGACAAAGTAAATGCAGTTATAAATTTAGACCAGTTCATTTTTGAACAAGTTACGGGAACCCTTGAAAATAAATCATTTTCTGATAATGAAGCCATCTCAATAGTGGATGAAACAGGTGAGCTCTCTCTTCAATATGCAAAAATTAAAAGTGCAGATAATAGTTATATCTTCTTCCATAATGATTTTCCTTTTGATATGAGTGGAACAGTTACTTTTCAGGAGTTGAAAGCCCCAGCCCCACCAGGTGGTCCATTTACATTTGATTTCTCAATTCCTGCCAACCAAACTTACCAAGAAGATTTAGACTTAGTAAACTGCACGATAGAAAGTGGTAAAAGCATAGATTCTCTCCACTATTCTTTTAATGTAACTCTTAGCGGAACCGGGTCAATTAATTATACAGATAGTGTTTATGCTGAATTCAATCTTGGTGAGATGTATTTTGATGAAGTCTCCGGATATATTAATAAGAATTTCACTAAAGAAGGCTCAATTTCAGCAGAAGATTCAACCATAACTTTAATGGAGGCAACAATAAGAAGTGGAAAGCTTCATGTTACTCTTTCTGGAATCGCACTCGTTCCTCCTGATACTGTCAAAATAACTATTTATGACATACTCACCCCGGAAAGTTTCCCGGTCGAAATACTCATAACAGACAATTTCCATAATTTTGAGTATGATTTTGCCAATCATATAATTGTCCCGGTGCCTGATTCATTAACACTAAACTACTTCGCCGATGTGAAGATTCATCAAGACCTAACAATCTCTTCTACGGATGTAGTAACTGCCGATATAGAACTTCAAGATCTTATATTTGACGAGGTTACCGGAGAATTCGAAAGCTTTACCTTTGAGGGAACAGATGCTTCTGAAGTAGACGAAACTGGAGAGTTTGATTTATTTTACGCTGAGATAGACAGCTGCGATGTGCAAATAACGATAGAAGCATTGAAAGATTTTCCTCTTGAAGCGGATGTTAATATCAAATTTGATGAAATTTTCAAAGATAATGGCGATACACTTAAACTTACAATACATTGCCCGGGTGATACCCTCCTGAGTTTTGCAAGATATACAATAGGTGATGATTCAACCTCAACCACTGAAATCGATTCGCTGTATTATTCTTACGATGTTGTTACCCTTGCTACAGGTGTTACCACCACTATCAAATATGAAGATAAGGTCAAAGCCACAATTACTCTTGGTGATATGGCATTCAACACAGTTGTTGGTGCTATTAACAATAAGAGAATTGATCTTGATAATATTGAAAAAGATTTTGATATAGGAGATATGCCAGATAGCCTTGAAGATGTTCTGCAATTTCAAAATGCTGAGATGGTTATGACAATTAATAACGGTATCAATTTAGGATGTACAATAAATGCCCGAATAACAGGTACAAATAGAAAAACCGGAGAATCCAGTATGATCCTCATAGACCAAGAATATCTTGTACCGAATGATGTAACCACTATCTATAAGAATGTATCTGATTTCTTGAACATTCTCCCTGATAGCATATATGCAGATAGCATGTATGTGATTATGAATGGACAAGGAACTATTTGTAAGACAGATTCTGTATTCGGTTCTTATACAATCCGAACACCCTTTGAATTTATTATAGAGAATCACAATATAAAAATGGATTCACTTGAACATATTGAAATTGATAAAGATGCCAGAGACAAAATAGAGAACAATCTTAACAAGGCTCACGTTTGTCTGACTGCAGAAAATAAATTTCCCTTTGGGGCTATTGCTCGACTATGTTTTGCTGCCGATTCCACTCAGGTTTGGGAAAACCCAGAATTAGTCATTGATTCGCTAACCTTCGAACCGGCAACAATAGATACTGTGCATCATGTATCCGGTGATAAAACCGTAAGCCATCTTATTATTGATTTATCAGATGCTCAAGGAGATTTCAGTGTGTTTACACATGAGGATATCTATCTTGGAATTGAATTTGGTATAATTGGCACAAACGGTCAGGTGGTAACGATCCGGGGTTCAGATAACATGAAAATTTATGGTAGCATAAAAGTAGGCGTTCATATAGATGAATCATTATGGGAGGAATAAGATGAAAAAGAATATAATTGCAATTATAATAATAATTTTATTATTCTCAACCGTTGTATATGCAAATAGTTTTGATAATCCAAAAAGTATGGCTCTCGGTGACGCATATTTAACAAAAGCATATGGTTTTCAAGCTTTAGATTGGAATCCTGCAAACCTGGCTTTAGTAAAACATTTTGTTACAATAAACTTAATTCATGCAAATGCTCAATTTACTAATAATTCTGTTAATTTAAATCTATATAATGATAAAGTAGGTAAGTATTGGAATGAGAATGATAAAGAAGACATTCTTGCTAAAATCAACGATAATGGGCTTGAATTGAAATTAAATGCTGGAGCCAGTTTGCCTTTTATTTCTTTTTCTGTATGGAAACTAGCTTTACAAAACAGTGTCGGGGCTTATTCATCGCTAAAATTGGATAAGGAATATTTTAGAAGGATTCTTTATGGTGTAGAATGTGAAACCGAATATAACTTTCCTGATAATGATGGTGAAGCAATTTCTTATGCTGAAAGTAGGATAGGTTATGGAGATGAAATTCCGCTTAATCTTATTATCCCATCTGTAGAAGGTTTGCCTAAAATCTATGGAGGCATTTCTTTAGGATTTATTCATGGATTTCAATACGGGAAGATAATTGATTTCCATTCAAGATTTAGCACCACTGGAGGTGCTGTTTCATTCAAGGATTCAATTGTTGCTAAAACCGCGGGCTATAATTCTGAGGAAGAAAAATTATCAATTGAAGATAGTAAGATAGCGGGTAACGGTTTTAGGATAAATATCGGTTTCTATTCAGAAATTAATGAAAACATCACAGCAGGTATAACTTTCAATAATCTATTTGGTAGCATTAAGTGGTCTGAGGATTGTGAAAGAAGAATCTTTAGCGTGTCTGGTGATAGCTTGCTTTTTCTCAACGAAGATTTTGATGATTCATTGATTGTTGATACTGATACCACTTATTCAATAGGTAGTTTTAAGCAGAATATTCCTTTTGAAATTCATTTAGGTGGTTCATATAATCTAAAGGGTTTCGACCTTACTCTGGATTATGTTCAAGGATTTGATGAGAGTGCTTTTACTTCAAAAAAACCAAAAATCTCTTTTGGAGTTGAATACAAACCTTTACAATGGTTGCCATTAAGATTAGGGTTTGGATTTGGAGAAGGCAAATCATCCCATTTCTCATTTGGTTCAGGATTTGTGCTTAAAAACTGGGAGTTTAATTGGGCTTTCCGAAATTACGCTTCACCATTATTATCTCATGCTAAAGGTTTTGCATTCTCAATAGGTTCACAACTAAAATTTTAATATAAATTTATTTGAACATCTGTCAAATAGACCTTCAAGATTTTTTAGTTCTTGGAGGTCTATTCTTTTTTTTAAGAAATTTAAGCAAAAAACTTGCAAAAAAATCAGAACAAACCTGCTTTAGTTCTCAATAAAGGAACAAAATGAAAATTAGAAATGTAATATTGTTATTAATAATAATTATATTATTGAATTTTGTAATTACAAAGCAAATAATAAACAGGAATGCACCAAAATATTCTTCTAGTATTTTAGAAACATTAAGTATAAAAAATGAAAATGAATTATTAGATTCAAATAGAATAGTCTTTGAAGAAAGAACAATAAAGAATCAGAATTTAGAATTCTCAAGAGAGAATGCAATAACAAAAGCTGTTGAACTTGTACATCCATCTGTAGTGAGTGTAAATGTAATTAAAACTGAGATTATTCGCAGTGATCCATTTCATTCATTTTTCTTTGATAATTTTTTCCGTGATTTCTTTCCAAGACAGTATGAAAGAAAGGTCCAAAATCTTGGTTCAGGGGTAATAATCAGTAAAGATGGTTATATTATTACAAATAGTCATGTTGTAAAAGGTGCCACACAAATAAAAGTAATTCTTGCTGATGGAAGAAATGTGGATGCAAAACTAATTGGAAGTGATGATGTGAATGACATTGCTGTAATAAAAATATCTGATAAAAACCTTCCTTATGCACAACTTGGCAATTCAGATGAGATTATTATTGGCGAATGGACAATTGCAATAGGTAATCCATTTGGTTATCTGATCAAGGATTCAAAGCCTACTGTGACGGTTGGTGTTGTTTCAGCAGTTGATAGAAATTTTCATATAAGTGAGGATAATCGTGTTTACAAGAAGATGATTCAGAGTGATGCTGCAATTAATCCAGGAAACAGTGGTGGACCACTTGTTAATATAAATGGTGAAGTAATTGGCATAAATACATTTATATTCACAAAGAGTGGTGGAAGCTTAGGAATAGGTTTTGCTATTCCTGTAAACAGAGTAAAAAGCATTACTCATGAGATTATAAAATATGGGAAAATCCGTCCAATCTGGTTTGGTTTTAAAGTGCAAGATATAACTCCTGCTATTGCTTATAGTTTGGGTTTGGAATCATCACAAGGTGTGCTTGTATCATATATTGAAAAAGGTGGACCCGCAGAAGAAGCTGGTTTGAAAAGAGGGGATATTATTAAAAAAATAAATAACCAAGTAATTGATAATGCCGGTGATGCTGAAATAGTAGTTTCCGATGTAAGAGTAGAAGAAGAACTACTGATCGAAATTTTGCGTAATGGAAAGAAAGAAAATATCAAGCTAATAACGAAAGAGTATAAAGATAGAACAGGTTCATTTTTTAAGTTGTAGGAATAAAATATTGTTCGTGTTAGTTCGTGTGGTTCGTGGCAAAAAAAGGATTTTCAGATGAAACAAAGTATTGACAATTTAACCAGAAATGTTGGCAAGATTTCCAGTGGTACTTTTCTAAGCCGTATTTCCGGGCTTTTCCGTGATATTGTTTTAACTCACTTTTTGGGAATCACTTCAGTTGCAGATAGTTTTGGTGTGGCATTTGTTATTCCCAATATGCTAAGAGGACTTTTTGGTGAGGGTGCTCTTGCTGCCGCATTTATACCGCTTTACACAGAATTTAAAGAGAAAAAATCAAAACAAGAAGCAATCCAATTTGCTTTAAATATACTTTCAATTTTAGTGATTTTGCTAATTATTCTGGTAGGCATTGGAATTGTTCTGGCTCCGCTTATTGTGAAAATTATTGCTCCAGGTTTTGCACCAGAATTCAAATCTCTAACAAGCCATCTTACACAAATTCTTTTCCCATATCTATTTTTAATCGGATTAACCTCCGTTATCATAGCGATTTTGAACGCTCATTCGGTTTTCTTTTTACCTTCCCTTTCTCCAATGATGTTCAATCTTGGGATTATCATTCCTGCAATTATTTATGCCATATTAAAGGAAGCTTCAATTGAAGAAAAAGCATTTGTTCTTGCTTTTGGTGTATTATTTGGTGGAATCTGTCAATTATTTGTTAACTTACCATTATTAAAAAAGATTGGCTACAAAGTTAAGTTCCACATCAATCTAAAACAGAAAGAGATAAAACAGGTCTGGCAACGGATGATTCCATGCATTATTGGTCTGGGAATTCGTGAAGTAAATGTTGTAGTAGATACAATCCTTGCATCATTATTGATTACTGGAAGTGTGGCAGCATTGCAATATGGAAACAGATTGATGCAATTACCACTTGGGGTTTTCGGCATTGCAATTGGCATAGCAGTATTACCTCTTTTCTCAAAACATACTGCGTTTAATAATATATCAGAATTGAAAAAGTCCATTCAAGATGCCTTTAATCTGATTCTGATTATTATGCTTCCAATAATTTCCTTGATTATTGTTATGGGCAAAGATATGATTTCTTTTATTTACCTTCATGGTGCTTTTGATGAGAAGGCACTGTTAATGACCTTTTCTGCCCTCGCTTTCTATTCAATAGGTTTGATTTCACATAGTTTGGTTAGAGTATTTGCATCTGCATTTTTCGCTCTTAAGAATACAAAAACTCCGGTAAAGATTTCAATCATTGCAGTTATATGTAACATAATTTTAAATGTTATTTTGATGCAATTTCTTCAATTGCGAGGTTTAGCTCTTGCAACTTCTATTGCAGCTACAATTCAAGCAACCATTTTATTCTTTACATTAGAAAAGAAAATTGGTAAAGTTGATTTTAAACAAATTGCAATTAATTTTCTTAAAATTGCATTGATCTCAGTAATTATTGGATTTGTAGCTTACTATCTTAGTCAACTATCAATTTCTGTGGAAATGGCTGGTAGATTATATTTATTAATTAAGATAATTGCTATTTTTATTGTATCTTTAATAATTTATATTGCGGGATTAAAGATATTGAAAGTTGAGTCAGCAAAGATGCTTGTTGAAGTTTTCAGGAAAGAGTAGCCAATGCAAAACTTGTAGATGACAAAAAAACATAAAACACCTTTTAAAATTTGACATTAATTAAGATTGATAATTATTTTGTTATATTAAAGTTTATAATGTATAAAAAAGGTTATAATTATGCAGAAAAGAGATTTTAAACGGATAAAAAGTGTATTAAATCTCACAACACTTAAAACTATATATGAAGATAAAGATGTTAAGGAAGTTATCTTGGATGTTGATGATTTTTTGAAAATGATTAATTTATTAGAAGACTTCGCTATTACTGAAGCTGTAAAGGAACGTCTTTCAAAGAGTGAAGAATATATTGCTGAGGAAGAGTTTTGGCATCAGATAAATACAAAATAAAATTCCATAAAGCAGTTGTTAAAGATGTAAAAAGATTTTCTTTTAATTTACAACAAGACATTAGAACCAAACATTTACCAAAAATTCTCCAAAATCCCTTTTCCTTTCCTGCTCTTAAGGGAAAATTAAAAAACTATCGGAAATATTCTTTTATTTATAGAAAGACGGATTATCGTATTATCTATAAAGTAGAGCGTGATATCTTAACAATAATTATTATAATGATAGGTTCCCGCGAAGAATTTTATAAAAGATTAATACGAAGAATTAAATCATAGAGTTAGTAGGATTTTAAGTTGAGTCTGTAAGGACATTATCTAATTCATTTCAAACATAATGCGGGCTACCCACGAACCCCTTAATATAAGATTTTCCCGAACAAACCAATTATCTTGACATAATTAATTAAAAACAATCAAATAATATTACTATGAAAATATTACTGACTTTTATTGGAGATAATGACTGTAATATAAAGGAAAAACCCGGAGCCATTCTCTCCATTCTCCTTAAATTTGAATTTGATAAACTCTATATTTTGTATAATCATGATAGATATTTAAAACCTGCTTCTGAAATTTTACTATACTGCAGAACACATTTTCCCAATCTAAAAGTTCATTATCAAGAAACAAAATCAAACAATCCTACAGATTATAATACAGTCTATCCTGCAATGTATAAAGCTGTTAAGGAAATTCTAAAAGAGAATGAAAATATTAATCCTGAATATACTATTTCATTAACTTCTGGAACACCAACAATGCATGCTTGCTGGATTTTCCTGCAACAAGGTAGAGTGATTGACGCAAAGTTGATACAAGTTTCAAGAGAGTCAGGAATTTCTAAGGTTGATTTTAATTTAGATGATTTTCCCCAGATTCGGAATGTTGATGAGATTAAAGTGGAAATGACAAAGTTGGCAAGAGAAAATGTAATATTTAAAAAACAATTAAAACTTCAACATGATGATATTATTGGTGAATGTCCTGAAATCTTAAAAATAAAAGAACAAATTCAGGTTCTTGCACAATATGATATTCCTGTTTTTATTTCTGGTGAAAGTGGAACTGGAAAGGAATTGGTTGCTGAAGCCATTCATTATAACAGTCCAAGAAAAGAGGAAGCGTTTATAAAAGTAAATTGTGGTGCAATAAGTCCACAATTATTTGAAAGTGAATTTTTCGGACATAAGAAAGGCTCATTTACAGGTGCAATTGCTGATAAAGATGGAAAATTCAAACTTGCTGACAAAGGAACGATTTTCCTTGATGAGATTGGTGACCTCCCACTTGATATGCAGGTGAAACTATTAAGAGTGCTTGATAATGGAACCATACAGCCCGTTGGTGGAAGCGAAGAAAAAGTAGATGTGCGAGTTATTTCAGCTACAAATAAAGATATCAAAAAGTTGGTTAAAGAAGAAAAATTTCGTGAAGATCTGTTTTACAGGATTGTTAGAGACCATATTTATTTACCACCCTTGCGAGAAAGAGGAACAGATAAAATATTAATTGCTGAAAATTTTATCAAACAATTAAATCAAAAGTATAGATTGAATAAAACACTTTCCCAATCAGCAATTGACCTTATAAATAATTACGAGTGGCAAGGAAATGTGAGAGAATTATTTTCTGTTTTAGAAACAGCATATATTCATTCCGGAATTAAAATATTAGCAAAAAATATGAATCTGATAGAATTAAATAAAGAAACAAGCAAAATATTTATTCCGAATAATGGTATTGATTTTGATAATGAAATACCAACTGCGTATTATAAAGCAGCTTTAAGAAAAACAAATGGAAATGCAGAAAAAGCAGCAAAATTATTAGGGATTAAACCCCATACATTCCGAGCAAGATTGAAAAAGTTACAAGAAAAAAATATGTAGGGAGATTTCCCTGAAACCACAGAATTTGTAAAAATATTGACACAGAAAAGTAAAAATATTTACGAAACAGTAATCGTGTAATTTTCATTGTTTTTCTTAACTGCCGATTATATTGTAAATTATATAAAATTATTGTATTTGGTATAAATTATGCTTATATTATATTTGTGTTCAATTGAACACAAATATAATTTTTGGAGGCATTTCTATGAAAAAAATATTTTTAGTTGCCTTAACTGCAGCTCTTGTTGAAGCTGCTCGTTACACTGCTAAAATTATTATTGACTCACTTTCTAAAAAATAAATAATCACATAAAAGTGGCACCTATAGGTGCCACTTTATTAATAAAAATTTATGGGAATTTTTATATGAAATCAAAGAAAAATAAAATACAAGAAGATTTAATAAAATATGGTATTACAACAAGACAAGGAATAATCAGTTATTTAATTAAAAATAATTTTTTAAATTTAAACAAAAATGAATTATTTGAATTACTCAATTGGGGAAATAATGATCATAACAAAAGAAGTATAGGATTATACTATACTCCTAACAAAATAGCTTTTTTTATGGCTCAAATAGGTAAATTATTTAATCCAAAATCAGTGTTAGATCCTGCATGTGGGACTGGAAATATTTTAAGTTACTGTGATTATGCTGAAACAAAAATTGGTTTTGATATAAATTCTGAAGTTATTAAAATAGCAAAGTATCTAAATAAAAATGCAGTTATTTACAATAGAGATTTTCTTAGTGAATCAATACAAAAAAAATATGATTTAATTATTTCAGAATTTCCTATAGGCAGAGTGATTAGCAGTAAAGATAGGTCTGGACATTATGAAGAAGAATTCACTAACAAATGTTTAGATTTACTAAAGGATAAAGGCTGTCTGATTTGTATTGTTCCCGATATATTATTATATTCATCTAATATGAAAAGTTTAAGATTAAAAATTTTGAATATGTTCTCGTTAGAACTGATAGTAAACTTACCTCATAAACTTTTTTTTAATGTGCCTTTATCAATATTAACAATTCAAAAAAAACAACAAAGGGGAAAAGTGTATTTAGCAATTTATAATAATAATCCAGATGAAATAATAAAAAATTATCAAACACAACAAGGTGAAATCTGGAAAAATAAAGAAAAATTAAGGGAAAGATGGGATCGAGAGTATTTTCTACCTAAATATATAGAAATTGATCAACAATTAAAAAGGGAAAAGAGTCTTCTAGATTTATCTGAAATTGCAGATATTATAAGAGGAATATCACTTACTAGAGAGCTAAGAAAATCAAAAGGTAAGTATTTAATTTTTCGTCAAGACAATTATAATCATGAAACAGGAAAATTTCTTAATAAAACAGCTAAAAATGAATTTATTGATATAGCAGATGAAAAATATATTATAAAAGCTGGAGATGTTGTAATTCCATCTTTCTACACATCATTTGAAAATTCTGTTCCATTCTTTTATAATAAAAATATTCCCAAAATAATAGTTAGCAGTTCTCATTACATAATAAGGCCTAAAAGTAAAATGCGGAAAGATTATTTAAGGGAATATCTTTCAAATGATATGTGTCTAAATTTATTTAAAACTCAATTAGAAAGGGTTTCATATGGGGTAACTATTAAGCATATAAATGGAAGAAACTTAGGGGGAATAAAAATAGCAATATATGAAGAGGATTTCTTTGCTGAATTTAAACAAGAGTGGATAAATTGCTCTATGAAAATCATGCTTGATAAAATGGAAACTTATTTTAAATTAAATGAAAATAAATTTTATAAAAAATCAAAAGGGAATTATGGTAAATTAGCCAATATTTTAGAAAAAAATGATTTAAATTTAGACAATGATTTACAGTTGAAACCATTTGTTAAAGAAGTATTTAAAAGTTATCCTTACTTTAAAGATTCTTTGAGAGAAACTTTCGAACAAGAAACAGAAAAAGGTTTATTTCTTATTCGCTCCAAATTGAGTCTATTACAATATATAATTGATAATTCAGGTGATAGATTTTATAAAAAATCAAGTGCATTAAAAGTATATTTTTACATAAATAAAGTACTTCAAGAAAAAAGTATAGAGCTTGTTAAGGAAAAAGAACTAGAAAAGACACAAGCAATTATTCAAAAAGAAAAAGAAAAAAATGAATTAAAAACAAGAATTTTTCAAGCAGTAAGTCATACAATAGGAAACTTTATCTGGGCTGAGAAGGGTATAATACATAAGATTAAAGAAAATTATAACACAGCGAATGATATTAGAAGGATGGAATTATATCATGAATTGATGTTGGCTATTATGAATTCAATTAAAATTTCCTTCAGTAAAGAAAATATAATTAAAAGTAAAATCGAGAACGATATCGAGTATAATAAATCTGATAAAAATATAAGTATTTATGAACTTCTTTACTTCTGTTTAAATATGAATATTGATCGTTTAATAAGAGGTGATGCGGGTTGGGGGAGTATTAGAAATACATTTTTTAATATTGATAAATGGGAAAATAAAAATAAATATAATAAAGTAATTAAATATTGTGAAAGCATTTATAATTCAGAAGATTTTCTCATTTCAGATATATCTCATAGTGAAATATTTAAATTTAAAAACTTTTTTATAAATGAAGATTTTCGAGATATTAACCGATATTTTGAAATTCAAATTGACGAGTTAAATAATATTTTTGTTGTGAAAAATTCATACACCTTTTCTATTCTTTTTATTGTCTTATTAGAGTTAATAAAAAATATGTTTCGGTATGGTACAGTTAAAAATTTTGATATGAGAATTTTTAAAATCTTTTACAGTTCAGATGACGATTTTCATAAAATTACTTTTTCAAATTTAATACATAAAGATTCTATGATAAACGAAGAAAGTACACTTCAGGGTTTGGAAATGGTTAAAGAATTCTTAAAAGTTCTGGGTAAATTTGAAAAAAGTGAGGAAATAATAAATAAAAGTGATTTTAAAGAATTTATTATTCAAATTTATTTTAAAAAAATAAGGAGTAAAAAATGAGTAAGAAATATTTATGGGTTGAAGATGAGCAACAGGTTGCGGTTGATTATATTATTGAAAATAAATTATTTGTCAGAAATTTAGATGAAAGGGATTATTCAAATCTAAAATATTTGAATAAGGACGAAGCAATAAATTATTTAGAGAAAAAAGGAATTTTTTTAGCACAAGATTTTAATGAATCCTGTAAGATAATTTTTAATGAAGATATATTTGATAAAATAATTTTAGATGTAAAGTTTCCAACCCCTTTAGGTAGTCAATTATCTGAACCTGAAATCAGAAAAGCAAAGAGTATATTTTTAGAGTCTCATCCAAGTGGGGAAAATGAAGGAATAAGGAATCAATTCGAGAAAATATTTGATGCAATTATTTGCAAGGATGATTATAGTGGTTTGCTTTTTTGTATTATTCTTTGTTTATTTTATAATAAAGAAAAACATATTATAAATGTGTCACAAAATGTTTGTATATTTACTCAAAATAATATAAAATTTAATAATTTTAAAGAATTGGTTGAAAAGCAGATATCAGATTCAGAACTTAAAAGAAACATCTGGGAACTTGGAATAAATGAGTATATTTCTGAGGTTGAAAATCGATTTTGGTATAAAAATCATGATGACAAAAAATTGAAAATATTTTTAGAAAAAGACAAATATCTTGATATTTTAAAGGATAGAATAGATTCTGAAATTTCAAGTAAGTTTTTAAAAGTTCTTAAAGAGAAAAATAATAAAGATATCGTGGAAATAGGTGATAATCTATCAAAAATGAGAGTTATATATGAAGAAATTTTGAAAGTTTGTGCAAAAAAATTCAAGATTACAAATCTAAAAGGGAAGGAACAAGTTGTTTGGTTAGAAGATAATAAATATATAAATCCAATACAAAGTAATTTTTTTAAAAGTGTATATTACATTGGTACTCTTTATGGGGGTCATAGAGCAAAAACTGCTAAAATATATATACCCACAATAGATACTGTCAATTCACTTGTTTTCGCTCTTAAGGATATCATTTTATGGTTTGATAAAATAAGTTAATGGGTGAAACTCGTTCCCCTAACGAGTCTTTAAGATTTTATATGATTTTTGTGCCTTTGTGCCTTTGTGGCTATTTTAATCCATAATGAATGATAAAATCCAAAACAAATTACGACTAACCCCCTCAAATCCAGGTGTCTATTTAATGAAGAATTTATTAGGTAAAATCATCTACATCGGCAAAGCAAAAAACCTAAAAAAAAGGATTAATTCATATTTTACAAAAACTCATTTTGAACTGCCCAAAACAGAAATCCTTGTTTCAAAAATCGCTGACTTTGAATACATTGTAACCAGAACTGAAATTGATGCACTAATCCTGGAAGCCAATCTAATAAAAAAGTATCGTCCAAAATTTAATGCTGCATTGAAAGATGATAAAAAATATCCATATATCAAGATTGATGCAAAAAACAATTTTCCAAAAGTAATTGTAACCAGAACAATTTTAAAAGATGGCTCAAAATATTTCGGACCATATACTGAAGCACATTCTATTAGACGGACATTGAATCTATTGGAGAAAGTGTTCCGTTTGAGAATATGTAACAGAAAAATCCCTAAAGAAAATACAAACAATCCATCATTTGACCAACCTTGTTTAAACTTCCAGATAAATAAATGTGATGCTCCTTGTATTGGAAACATTAGTTATGAAAATTATAGAAAGAAGGTGGAACAGGTAATACTTTTTCTAAAAGGGAAAACTAATGAGATAGAGAAACAACTGCAAAAAGCAATGGAAAAAGCATCGGAAAAAAATCAATTTGAAAAAGCTTCTGAACTCCGTGACCAGATTATTAGAATAGGAAAAATATCTACTAAGCAGATTGTAAGGAAAACCAATCTGGAAGACCTTGATATAATTGGCATTGGCAGAGATGATAAACTTTGCTGTGTTGTAATCCTGAAGATTCGTGAAGGTAGGCTGATAAAAAAAGAACATTATTTTATGGAAAACACCTATGGTAAAAGTGACGGAAATATCTTAAACAGGTTTCTAACCCAGTATTACAATTTTCAAGAGGATGTTGCTCCAAAGATTTTAACCCAGACAAATCCTGAAGATAAAGGATTGGTATCCAAATGGCTTAATGTTGAAATTTTCATTCCACAAAAAGGTGATAAAAAGAAATTAGTTGAGATGGCAGGGCAAAACGCTTTTCTCTTAGTTGAGGAAAAACAATTAGCCCATTTAAAATCAGCTCATAGAACTGTATTTGCAGTTAAGGAATTGAAAGACCGATTGTATCTCTCAAAACTTCCTAGAAAGATAGCAGCTTTTGATGTATCGAATCTTCAAGGAAATGAAGCAGTTGCCTCAATGGTGTTCTTTGATAATGGAAAACCGAAAAAGAGTCAATATCGCAGGTTTAAGATAAAAACTGTTTCTGGTATAAATGACTACTTGATGATTGGAGAAGCAGTAACTCGCTACCTTTCTCATCTTGAAGAAGAAAAATTCGAAACACCTGATATGATTCTAATTGATGGTGGAAAGGGTCAACTTTCTTTTGCTAAAAAGGCTTTAGAGAAATTTCCTTACAAAATTGAATTATTCTCCATTGCAAAAAGATTGGAAGAAGTTTTTTCTGTAAAAAGTAATGAAGCAATAGTTATTCCCAAAACTTCTTACGCATTAAAATTGCTTCAGCAAATAAGAGATGAAGCACACAGATTTGCAATAAAGTATCATAAAATTTTACGGGATAAAAAAACTACTGTTTCTATTTTAGATAATATTCCAGGAATTGGGGAAAAAAGAAAAAAGGAGCTTCTAAATCACTTTGGCTCAATTGCGAGTATAAAAAGAGCATCAATTTCAGAGTTAGAATCTTTATCTAAAATAAGTAATAAGTTGGCTCAAACAATTTTAGATTCGTTAAATAAAAGAAGGCAATGAAAAATCCTTCATTGCCTTGTATAATTATTTCTTAGATTGAAGACTTCAATTTTTCAAATCATCAAAATTTCTATCCTCAAATTTTACCTCATCACCGTCATATTGGTTTTTGATATCAGAAATTTGAATTTCTGGTTCACGACTATATATTAATTTTAAGTGATGATATCTATTACAAACTGTCCTCACTTTTTGTGAAGGAGATTTTGATACTATAATATATATAAAGTGGAGGTCATTCCGTTTCTCCAAATACGATTCTAAAAGATTAACATCCTCTCCAACAAGCTCTTCAGCATAGATGAATGCTATGACTTTTTTATGACTTTTTGGAGAGACTTTACTTCGGGTTAATTTACTTTTCATGCTTCCTCCTATGAATATAATTCGACGCAGAAGAACACTGATTTTGCTGATAAATGCAGATAAAACGAATATTTATTTTCATAAAATATATATTTAGTAATCAGTGAAAATCAATCTTTTATCGGCGTTTTTCTGCGTGCTATTTATATCATCTCCTTATTTTTTCTGTTTGTTAATAATTACATTGTTATTTTTTGATATAAAAATTGTTGATAAAGTTTAACTTTAATTTGATAAAGATAATAAATTTCTATGATTTTATTGCCTTATTGATTATATTGATTAAATCTTCATTTTCAAAAGGTTTAAAGATGATATCGTGTAAACCATCTTTTTTGGCTTTTACTAAAACATGGTTTGGGTCATATCCAAATCCAGTCATCATAACAATTGGAATGTTATCATCAAAATTCCTTATTTGAGAATATAACTCGTATCCATTCATATCAGGCATTGCAATATCAGTTAAGACAAGGTCAATATGCGTTTCACGAATCTTTTGTAAAGCATCAAATCCATTATCTACGATGATACTATTGAAATTGAATTTCTTAAAAACATAATCAAGATAGTTTAATGTATCTTTTTCGTCATCTACTATGAGAATTGTGTACATTATAGTGAATATTTGCCGGTTATTTTTTGAAAAGCTTGTAGATATTTCTCTCTTGTTTGGGCTATTATTATTTCTGGAAGTTGAAGAATTTCGGAATTCCGGTCAATATTTCTTGCCTTTGCGATACCTTTGCTTAAAAGATAATCACGCACAAATTGTTTGTCGTAATTTTTTTGTGAGACACCTTTTTTATATGTAGAAACATCCCAGAATCGCGAAGAATCAGGTGTCAAAACTTCATCAATTAATAGCAATTTACCATCAAGTAATCCAAATTCAAATTTTGTGTCAGAAAGAATTATCCCTTTTTCAAACAGCACATTGTGTCCATAATTATAGATTTTTAGACTTGCTTCTTTAATCTTATTTGATAATTCATGACCAATGTTGTCTTTCAATTTTGAAAATCCTATATTTTCGTCATGACCTTTCTCAGCTTTTGTGGAAGGTGTAAAAATTGGCTCAGAAAGCTTTTCAGATTCCTGAAGATTTGCAGGCAAATCTATTCCACAGATTTTCCCTGTTTTATTATAATCCTTCCAACCAGAACCTGCAATATAACCACGAACAATACATTCAAAGGGAATCTTTTCAGCTTTTTTTACTAACATTGAACGCAAATTCAACTCTGTTTCGTATGAATGGAAAGCCTTTGGAAACTCTAATAAATTGTCAGTAATAAAATGGTTTTCAATGATGTTTTTTGTTATTGTAAACCAGAATTTAGAAATTTGAGTTAATATCTTTCCTTTATCAGGAATGAAACAGGGTAGGATGTAATCAAATGCAGATATTCTATCTGAAGCAACAATCAGGAGCTTGTCCCCTAAATCATAAATGTCTCTGACTTTACCTTGTTTAAAAGGAAATAATTTTTGAAGTTCAGACATTAGTTCTTGAACTTAAATATTTGAAAATATGTACTAATCCCTTATTTTTCAATTTGATATGAATGAGTTATTTGAGCAGTTTTGTTGAGCATAACAGTAACTCCGCAATACCGGTTTTGAGAAAGATCAATAGCTTTTTTAAGCTTTTCTTCATCAACATCACCAGAAATGTTATAATTAATATGAATTGATGTGAAGACTTTTGGATGTTTGTCAGAAATCTCTGCTTCAGCAGAAACAGAAAAATCTTTGAATTCTACTCGCATCTTTTTTAGAAGTGAAACAACATCCATTGCAGTGCAACCAACTAGTCCCATTAATATAAGTTCTTTGGGTCGTGTTCCCTGGTCAAGACTCAAATTTTTATCAGCATCAATAATGATACTATGGTTGGAGTCTGATACAGCAGAAAATTGTAGATTATCAATATACTTAACTTTTGCTTTCATTTTACAAGGTCAATTTATTACTATTTGAAATTATCTTTGTCAAATTTTATTTAAAAAAAATTGTTTTTATTTTTTCTATTTTGATTTACATATTCTGAGATTTTATTGACAATGTTTTAAAATTCATAATTAGTTGTATCGGAATTTCAAAGTTTATAGTTTATTTAAGGCTAAGGCTAAGGCTAAGATTTTGTTTCCAAGGTTTTTATTATT